>JANLYJ010000458.1:0-3486 GCA_031365555.1 Gemmatimonadaceae bacterium
GTTTGCGCTCGCCCAGCGGGACCAGCCAAGCAACAGCGATCTTGCCTGGATAATGGCGTCACTGACAAGACGCATCGGAAAGTGGGATGAAGCCGAGGCACAGTTCCGCCGGGCTACCCAGCTGAACCCCCGATCCAAACTCCTGTCGATCGAGCTCGGCACAACGCTGCTCTTCAAGCGGGACTACGCAGAGGCGAACGCCGAGTTCGAGCGATGCATCGCGCTGGATGTTCGCTACTATGGATGCTATTTCCAGAGTGCAGATCTTCCCCTGCTCTGGAAGGGTGACCTCGGGGGGCGCAAACGCAGACTCACTGAAGCTGCCGCCCGATCAGATGGCGGCGCGGTAATCGAATCGATGCTGCTCGTCGCCGGCGGTGGTGAAGGGCGCTGGGCGCTCATGCTCTCCGGTCCGGAGCTGCAGTCCAAACTCGAGCGGATGTCGCTCGGCGCCGTCCGTGTGGATTCCGGTGCTTACTACCTTGCGCTTGCCGACTGGCGGAAAGTGCAGGGCAATGTTGCCGCCGCGCGTGCCGCTGCGAATTCCGCGCGGAAAATTCTGGAACATGCGCTCAAATCAAGTCCGGACAACGCGGTCCTGCACGGGTCTCTCGGTGTTGCGTACGCATACATGGGCCGACGGGACGATGCCATTCGCGAGGCCACTACGGGAACGAGACTGAACCCGATTGCGCAGGACGCACTCCGCGGACCTCTCACAGAGCGGTCGCTCCTGGAAGTTCATCTTCTGCTGGGGAACGTAGACGAGGCAATCGATATCATCCAGCATCAGCTGAGTGTTCCCACCAACATGTCGGCCAAATCCATATCAGTGGATCCTCACTTCGATGCAATTCGCGCTGATCCGCGTTTTCAGGCACTGATTACCTCCCCGCCGCGCACACAATGATTCAGCGGCCGGCGCTCGCCCGGTCGATGCGCGCATTTGCTGCAGGTAGTGACACAGTGGTCATCACATCTCCTACAGGGGACTTTCTGCTGGCCGGAGCTGTGTACGAGAAGTTGGTCCAGCTTCTCGACGGAACGCGCGATGCTGCTGCACTTGCGGAAGCCGTGCCCGAATTCGGAATGCCCGAGGTTTACTACGCGCTCCGCCTGCTCGAAGCGCAACAGTGCATCACCGACGGACCAGAGCACAACTTTCAGATCGGTATGCAGCAGGTGAACGGCCTTTCGATTCTCACCGTTAACGATCCACTTACAATCACGCACTCTCGAGCGGGTGCGTGGACATTCGTGTCTGCGACCCCGAATGGGTGGTGGATTGGTCCGCGATTCGGCACTGGGTCAACAGCGCCCTGCATCAAGTGTCTGGAGTTTAAACTGGCAGCCAATCGACCGATTGCGGATTTCGTACGGAATCAAAAGCTCAAAGAGATAACGCCTGAAAGACCCATCGGAGTTTTGCCGGAGCCCGTGCTGGCTATCGTCCATAGGCACAACGATTCCGACGTAATTCTCGAACTATCTGCCGATCTGCGTGTTTCCCAGCGCCACGTCGTGCACCGTCGTCCCGAGTGTCCGTCCTGCGGTGACAGTTCGATTTACGCACAGGCTGCCTCGAAACCCGTCTCGCTTCACGGCGGGCCAGTCAGCAGCGACAGTGAAGAGTTTGTGCGCAGATATATGCACCTTCTCGATCCAGTGACCGGAATTGCACGCGAGCCGCGAAAGCTTTCCGAATCTTCGGTGCACGTCTACATTGGCGGTGCCAATCGTGCACATGCCAGTGCTGCGCTTTCCGGTGTGCGCCAGCACCTACGTGCGTTTGCAAGTGGAAAGGGAAGCAGTGATTTGAATGCCCGCGCAAGTTTGATTGGTGAACTTGCTGAGCGGCATTCAGCGGTGCTGCGCGGGGATGAACCGCGGCTCACAGGATCGATGGCGGAGCTGGGCGAACGGGCGATCAATCCCAACGACGTCATGCTTTACAGCGAGACACAGCTGCGTAACCGTGCGGGTTTGCAGACGGACGAAGATCCGATTCCTTTTGCCTTGCCGGCCGATGAACGAATCGACTGGACTCCTGTCTGGTCGCTGACCGGCCAAAATCAGCGATTCCTTCCAACGGCACTTCTCTACTTTGCCGACGGCACACTGTCCGGCAGCAGGTACTGCATCGCAGACTCCAACGGCAATGCGGCGGGAGTTACACGTGATTCAGCAATGCTGCAGGGCATTCTGGAACTGATCGAAAGGGACGCGGTTGGGACCTGGTGGTTCAATAGAACTAGTCGTCAGCAGATTCCGCTCGCTCTGTTCGAGGATGAATGGGTTCAGTCATTTGTGAATGAGCTGGAGTCGGTAGATCGGCGGGTGTGGGTGTTGGATATCACAACCGATCTAGAAGTGCCCGTGTATGCTGCAGTCTCGGCAAGGACCGGAGATCCGGAGCAAATAGTTTTCGGGTTTGGCGCGCATGTGGACGCCCGCCTGGCCGCGACAAGGGCTGTCACCGAGCTGGGTCAGACGATTGCTGTTACTGAAGAAATAATGCGCAACGAGAGTGGGCTGACTCCGGCGCTCCGGAGCTGGATGATAGCAGCGACGCTCGCCGGTCGCCCCTTTCTCCAGCCTGCCGGTACAACTGCGCTTCCACCTTCCATCACCGCTCACGCCGAGCCGGCACAGGCATTCGAGGAATGTCGCGCGCGCCTCGAAAGGGCCGGTCTGGAATGCCTGGTGCTAGATCAAACCAGGCCCGATGTGGGCGTGCCGGTCGTCAAGATGATTGTCCCTGGACTGCGGCACTATCGGCGAAGACTTGGACCTGGGCGGCTGTATGACACGCCTGTGCGGACTGGTATCCTTCAAGTCCCGAACGCGGAAGCGGAGCTGAATCCGGAAGTGCTGGCTTTTTGATCTTGCGGCGACAGACAGTCGCAGCGAATATCACTCCCGTCGCATCAGTCAATCAACCGGGAAGGTACAGCATGGGAAATTCCTCGAACGATACGCACGCACAAATCATCTCGAAGGCGTGGCAGGATCCTGCTTTCAAGCAAAAGCTGCTCTCCGATCCGCATGGCGCACTGGCCGACGCAGGTGTACAGATTCCGGCCGGTACGAACATTCAGGTACATGAAAACACAAGCAACACCACGCATCTCGTCCTGCCCCAGGCTCCTGCAGGCGGCGTGACCGCTGCAAATTCGTCTGCTGCCGGAGGCGTATGGTGCGTCTGGTGCGCCGCAAACAAGTCGTAGTCGATTAAACAGGTCCCGCACGAAGTGCGGCTCCGCAAAGACTTCAGGATCGGTGCAGCGGGAGATTCAATACTCGCCGTCACCGGTCCTGATTTGCGTTTCGAGCTGCACTTTTCGCAAGCTGTGGCGATGGCCGCCCTGAATCGCCTTGCAACGGAAGCGATCAGGGACAGTGGGATGGCCGCCATCCTTGGTAAAGACGCCACGGTTCAGACACAGGCAGAGTGGTTGTTCGCACTTGCACGCCTGCATTCGGCCT
>JANLYJ010000471.1:0-5010 GCA_031365555.1 Gemmatimonadaceae bacterium
GGGCGATTGGGTATCACATCCTTTCGTTCATACCCATTACCGTCATCGGGGCCTGGTATTTCTCGCGCCTTGGGTTGCATTTCAAGGAGATACAGAGCTCGGCCGAAGGAGTCGAGTAGGCTTGGCGGCTTCCCGTTGTACGATTGAAGCCCAGGCGAAGATCAACCTCGCACTTCGAATACAGCGAAGAGATTCGAATGGATATCACCCCCTCGAGACTTTATTTCTTCGGCTGGAGCTCGCCGACGTTCTGTCAGTTGAGATAAGCACCGACGAGCGTTCGATCATTTGCGCTGCGGATCTTGGCCCCGCTGAGGACAACCTCGCATTCGCGGCGGCCAGCTCCTTCGCCCGCGAAACAGGCTGGCCGGAAGGCTGGGTGATCAGGCTTGAAAAGCACATTCCGATGGGGGCAGGACTCGGCGGCGGCAGCGCCGATGCCGGTGCAGTTTTGCGATGCCTTAACCGGATGGCCCCCACCCCTATTTCCGCCGAACGATTGATTGCATTGGGTTCGAGCCTGGGTGCCGATGTTCCATTCATGACATCGGAGTATGCATTCGCTTTCGGATTGGGTTACGGGGAGCGCCTGACGCGCATGGAAACCCCCGAACAAAGGAGAGTGGCGCTCCTGGTCCCACATTTTGCAATTGAGACAGCGGCTGCGTACGCGTGGTTCGATGAGCAGGGGGAAGTTCGAACCGACAGGGCCGCGTGGGACCTTACGAACGTTGGGTGGGCGAACCTTGGACCGCTGGTCGAGAACGACCTGCAGGCTGTGGTCGCGGTGCACCATCCTGAAGTCGTCCGGGGAGTCGAATTACTCCGAAATGCGGGCGCTCGAGTTGCGGCGATGACGGGGTCTGGCTCGGTTGTTTTCGGGATTTTTCCGGCAGGAACAGAGCCCGCGAAGATTTCCGTCCCTGCAGGGTGGAATTTGATCTGGACGCAAACCGCTGCCTCTGTTGTTCAACCCCAGCCTATGGGCTAGCTTTCCCGCTCGACATTGCCCCCTCGTCCAATGGCAGGACATCGGTCTTTGGATCCGAGAATGGTGGTTCGAATCCACCGGGGGCAATTGAACTAACTCCCTCTCCCATTTAACTTTAAAGGCTGCCTAGGCATGGACGGACTTTCCGTACCCAGTCACGGCTTGAAAATTCTCTGCGGTTCGGCAAACCCGAGCCTCGGAGAAGAGATCGCACGGAATGTTGGAGTGGACCTGGCCAGTGCAACGGTCACCCGCTTCGCAGATGGCGAGATCTTCGTACGCATCGATGAAAACATCCGCGGTAACGATGTTTTTATTGTGCAGCCGACGAACCCGCCCTCGGACAACATTATGGAGTTGTTGCTGCTGATCGACGCTGCAAGGCGTGCTTCGGCGGCGCGAATAACCTGCGTGATGCCGTATTACGGCTACTCGCGTCAGGACAGGAAAGACCAGCCCCGCGTTGCAATTGGTGCAAAGCTGCTCGCGAACATGATCGTGACAGCCGGCGCCGACCGCGTAGTGGGACTCGATTTCCACCAGCACCAGTTGCAGGGGTTCTTCGATGTGCCGGTGGATCACCTGTACGCAGCACCTGTTTTTGTTTCGCACTTCAGGAAGAAAGAGCTTGGCGAGCCGGTAGTCGTTGCGCCTGATGTTGGCTCGGCGAAGATGGCCAGAGGTTTTGCAAAAAGATTGAACGGTTCACTCGCGATCATCGACAAGCGTCGGCCGAAAGCGAATGTCTCGGAAGTTGTAAACGTGGTCGGTGAAGTCGAAGGCAAGCATTGCATTCTTGCAGACGACATGATCGACACGGCTGGAACGGTCTCGGAAGCTGCGAGGGCACTGAAGAACCTTGGAGCACTGGACATTTTCGTCTGTGCGACCCATGCCCTTCTCAGCGGACCAGCGGTGGAGAGACTGAGCAATGCACCAATCAAGGAAGTCGTGGTAACGGACAGCATCATGATTTCCGAAGAAAAGAGGTTCCCGCAGCTCTGTGTGCTTTCTGTTGGGGAGCTGTTGGGCAAGGCGGTCCGATACATACACAGCGAGCAATCCGTCAGCTCGCTTTTCGAGTAACCAGGGAAGGAAGTTTTTATGGCAACTGCAAATCTTTCAGCAACGACAAGAGACGAAGCGGGAAAAGGTCCGGCGCGCTCACTGCGCAGCCAGGGCAGAATTCCGGCGACCATTTACGGTCACAAGCGCAAGCCGCAGTCTCTTTCAATCGATACCCGTGAGCTCGAGAAGCTGCTCGGTTCGATCTCCGCGGAAAACACGGTCATCGACCTGAGCGTCGGTGGAGCCAGCTCCAAGACACTTATCCGTGAGATCCAGCGCCATCCATTCAAGCGCCAGATTCTTCATGTCGATTTTCAGGAGCTCGTGGCCGGTGAAAAGATCACCGTGCGCGTTCCGCTCATTCTCGTCGGTGTTTCCGAAGGCGTTCGCCTCGGCGGCGGTGTTCTCGATCAGACGATGCGCGATCTCGAAGTCCGCGTAGATCCCGCGAACATCCCGAACCACATTGACGTGAACATCGACCATCTCCAGATCGGTCAGTCCATCCACCTCGACGAAATCACGCTGCCGGAAGGCGTGGAGATCATCGGCGACAAGAGCTCGCCTGTCTGCGTAGTCTCTGCACCGCGTGCAGCGATCGAGACGGTTGCGCCTGTTGAAGGCGAAGAAGGAGCGGCCGCCGCCGAGCCTGAAGTCATTCGCAAGGCGAAGACTGACGACGAGGAAGCGGAAGAGAAGAAGTAGTCTTCGACTTGAAGGTCATTTGCGGCCTCGGGAATCCGGGGCGACAGTACGAAGCAACACGTCACAACGTCGGCTGGTGGGTACTCGACCACCTGGCCGACGTTTGGCATTTCGACGGTTGGCGGAAGGACAACGACTCGCTGGTTTCTCAGGGAATGGTTGGCGTTCATGGGGTCCGGCTCGTAAAGCCGCAGACATTCATGAACCTGAGTGGTCAGGCACTGAAGACTTTTCTGCGCCGCCCTTTCTGGGCTCCTGCGAAAGACCTGCTTGTTGTAGTCGATGACGTCGCGCTGCCTGTTGGGCGTTACCGTCTGCGCGCACGAGGAAGTGCGGGTGGTCACAACGGGCTCAAAAGCATCGAGAATGCAATTGACGGGATGGAATATCCGCGACTGCGAATCGGTGTGGGCCCGTCCGACGAAAGGAAAGATATTTACAAGGATCTGGCCGACTTCGTTCTTGCCCCCTTTGCGAAGGATGAACGGGCCGACATCGTAAACTTGATGTCCAGCTTTACCGACGCGTGCGAGCTCTGGGTGCGTGACGGGATCGAAAAGGCTATGAACGTGCACAACGCTGTCTCCAGGGACAGCGACGCCGGGGAATAGGAAACGAACTAAAGCTTCTTGCTGCTAGCTGACGCGACTAGCTGTTAGCTGAAAACCTTATTTACATAAATGCTGAAACTTGGAATTGTTGGGTTGCCCAACGTTGGAAAATCCACGCTGTTCAATGCGCTCACTTCGGCGAAGGCAGAGGCCGCGAATTATCCGTTCTGCACCGTCGAGCCGAACGTGGGAATGGTGGAAGTTCCGGACCCGCGCATTGCTGCGATTGCGGAGATAGTACAGCCAAAGAAGTCAGTTCCAGCTGTTGTGCAGTTCGTAGACATCGCCGGACTCGTGAAGGGCGCGGCGGAAGGCGAGGGACTTGGCAACAAGTTTCTGGCGAACATTCGCGAGACAGATGCGATTGTACATGTTGTGCGGTGCTTTGAGGATGAAGACGTGACGCACGTGATGGGTGGCGTCGATCCCGTGCGAGACCGTGAGGTCATCGAGTTCGAGCTGGCGCTGTCGGATCTTGCGTCCATGGAAAAGCGCCTCGACAAAACCAAGCGTTCTGCGAAAACCGGCGACAAGGAAGCCCTCGCGGAGCTCGGCCCGCTCGAAAAGGCCTACAGTTTCTTGAAAGAAGGGCGCGGACTCTGGGAAGCGAAGCTCTCGAAGGACGAGCTCGCTGTCTTGGCGCCGCTCAGTTTGCTCACTACGAAGCCCGTGCTTTACGCAGCGAACGTCACTGACGCAGAGCTGAGTGGAGAAGAGGGACCGCACGTGAAAGCACTGCGCGCTGCAATTGCGGCAAGTGGTGAGCATGCGGAAGTAGTTCCCTTCTCTGCGCGGATCGAGGCCGAGCTTGCGGAGCTTCCGCCCGAGGATCGCGCGGACTTCCTGTCGTCACTGGGTCTCGAGTCGGCTGGACTCGACCGTTTGATTCGCGCAGGCTATCACCTGATGGGATTGCAGACTTATTTCACTGCCGGCGAGCAGGAAGTGCGCGCGTGGACGATTCACAACGGTGACACCGCGCCGAAAGCTGCGGGCGTAATTCACACCGATTTTGAGAAGGGGTTCATACGCGCGGAGACGGTTGCGTACGAGGAGTTCATTTCGCTCGGCGGGTGGAAGGGCGCGAAGGAAAAAGGAGCGGTTAGATCTGAAGGAAAGGAGTACGTCGTGAAGGACGGGGATGTACTGCTATTCAGGTTCAACGTTTAGGGCGGGAAAAGGGCTGGTTTTCAGTTTGGGGTTATCGGTTGTGGGTTAGTCGGTTTACCGGGAACACATAACCGACAACCCATGACTCAAAACCAGCCGTCGGCAGTTGTAGTTAGGTCCTCGCCCAACTAGCTTCCCTCTTATACCATAGGCCCACAATGGGCCCCTCCCACCGCGACGGCAAACCGCAGTGGGCTAACGACCAAAGGAGGATTGCCGCATGCCTCGCAATTACGAGGCGGTGTACATCTTCGACTCAACGCTCGAAGACGCCGCCATCAATGACAAGATCACCCGATTCCATGGAATGCTGGGTGAAGGAACGCCGGAAGTGACTCACTGGGGTCGCCGCCAGCTCGCCTACCCGATCGGCACCAAGGAAAACGGCTACTACACGATCGCCCGCTTCTCAGCCGAGCCGACCGTTCTGCCGGAATTCGAGCGCGCCCTCAAGCTCGACGATGG
>JANLYJ010000504.1:0-9553 GCA_031365555.1 Gemmatimonadaceae bacterium
CGAAAGCGACAGAATTGATCGAGTCAGCCGGCGCGCGAGTCACCAGCTCTGTTTCGAAATCCACAACATTTGTTGTGGCGGGGGCCGACCCCGGAAGTAAATTTGCGAAAGCACAGGAGCTCGGCGTCGAAGTCATCGACGAACAGGAGCTGTTGCGTCGCGTTGGTCGCGAATAATGAATGCGGAGTGACGTGGATCATTCGAAGCATCCGCACGACACAATGATTGGGCTGTCTACGCCTACACTGCACCGGTTGAGAGCTGCCGCCAACCGGGCTCTTGGCGACTCCGCATTCACAGAATTGAGGGAAGCTGGCTATGACGGAGGTGCTCCGGTGTATCGAGCCTTCCTGGAATGGGCCGCATCCGAGGGTGCCGAAAGCGTTGCGGATCTCGAGCTGGCAGAGTTTTCGGACCTGCTCGAAAAATTCTTCAATGCCGCGGGTTGGGGTACGCTCAGGCTGAAGCCGCTGGCTGAGGTTCTCGCAATCGTGGAGATCGACGACTGCTGGGAGGCCAAGGATTCAAAGCATTCAGAGACCCCCACCTGTTTTATTACAACGGGAGCATTGACCGGATTCCTCGAACAGATCGCTGACTACCCGATGGCGGCACTGGAGTATCGCTGCCGGTCCTGTGGCGACGAACGGTGCGAGTTCGTAGTTGGAAATCCGACCGCCGTTCAATTCGCCTATGAACAGATTGCCGCTGGCAGCCCCATCGAGGCCATTACCGCCTCAAAATAGGGTCGGAAACCTTTGTAAAAAAAGGGCCTTGGTGTTACTCTAGCGATGGCCTTCACCCTACGGTTAAATCAGCAAAATGTCGTTCTGGAGCCGCTTCCGGGGACCATCAAAGAATGAAGTAAAACCGAAGCGTCTCGACTATCTAAGTGAGGCGCTCGCATTGGAGCGTCAGGGTGACTACGACGCCGCTCTCACTTCATATAGACTGGCCCTTCGTGACCAGCCCGCGAACTACAAGGTTCTTCAGAACATGGCCATCGCATACTCCAAGACCGGCCAGATGGAGGAGGCGATCAGGTGCTATCGGCGCGCGCTTGAAGTTGAACCGCGGCTTTCCGGCGCACACTATGGCCTGGCCTTTCTGCTGCTCAAGCGAAACGAGGACATGGATGCGGCCTATCACCTCGAGGCTTTTCTGATGAATCCGCCCGATGGGCAGGAATCAGAGCGCTGGGTCCGCCATGCACGCAAAACTCTCGACGAGATCCGCACGACCGGCAGTGCCGATCAGGGCGAGATAGCCGACGAAGACTTCGTTCAGGACGTAGAGTAGATGGGTGCAGTGCTGGCCGTAGTCAGCCAGAAAGGCGGAGTCGGCAAAACAACCACAGCGGTTAATCTCGCTGCGGCATTTGCCCGGCGCGGAATGAAGACGCTGCTGCTCGACGTGGATCCACAGGGGTCGGTGCGCTACGGCGTTGGCCTGAAACAGGATCACCCCATTCATGGATTTGCAGACTACCTGAATGGCGAGCGAACCCTCAAGGACATCATTCTCCCCACAGCCTTTCCCTGGCTGCGGGTGATACTCGCGGGGTCTGTTACCGATCAGGCAGACCACAACACCTATCAGCAGCTCATCTCGGAGACCGACGTTCTTCCTGAGCTGCTTGCGATGGCTCGGCAGCGGTGTGAGGTAGTCGTTGTGGACACGCCTCCCGGACTTGGAGCAATCACCACGCGCGTACTTCGTGGAAGCCAGCATGTCGTGATTCCGCTCCAGTGTGAACCGCTCGCGCTCCAGACCACACCACAGATTCTGCGTGCAATTCAGGACATAGTTCAGTCGAACGAAGACCTCACGCTCGACGGAATTCTGCTCACGATGTACGAGCGCGGAAACCCTGCGAGCGAGCGGGTTGTCGACTATGTCAGGAAGCATCTCCCCGCAAATATCCTCTTCACCGATCCAGTGCCGAGGACATATGCGGCGGCGGACGCATTCGCGGCTGGGCAGCCTGTTGTGTTGCGTAATCCTGAAGATGCGGCGGCGCAGGTTTATGTGAAGCTTGCAGAAATTCTTGCTGAAAGGTTTGCGTAGTGGGACTCGACCGCGGTCGCAGGGGCGCAGTTGTAGTTGCAGTCGCGATCCTGTCGGCGTGCACTGAAATCCCGTCAGGTGCCAATGCGGTGGCGTCGATCCAATTCGACTCACTTCCCTCCCCGTCCGTCGTGCTGGGCGACACACTGCGGGACGAATCGGGTAAGGTTGCACCGTTGAGTGCGCGCGCGTTCGCGTATGGGGCAAAGGAGATAACGGGCGCACCATTTCGATATTTCGCGTTGGACCGCGGACTGAACGTTGACAGTATCACCGGGCGGGTCGTGGGTGACTCGGTGCGGGCCACGCCTGCGCGAGTGGCTGCAGCAGTTGCGGGACTGCAGGCCCTGATGCCAATTCCCGTGGTGTTCAAACCTGATACGCTTGTAATTTCCACCGGCCGCGACAGCCTGGCGTACTCGGTTACGGACAGCACGCTGAATATTTCACCGTCGCTTTCGGTAATCCTGCGTCATACCCTCACCCGAACTGACAGCCTTGTGCGCTCGTATCTGGTGAAGTTCGCGGTGACCAACCAGACGGACACGTTAGCGGCCCAGCTGGTTAATGACGCCGGCGCAGCATCTTCACGTGACACAACCGATCAGTCCGGCATCGCTTCGCGAAAGCTGAAGATTCGCCCAACTCGTTTGAAGAGCGTAAACGATTCTGTGGTTGTGACAGCGTCTGTGACATACAAAGGTGCGCACGTGCGCGGGAGCCCGGCGCGGCTCGTACTCAAGGTGAAATCCAAATGACCACGAAAGAGCTGACAACCGAAGGTGGGCCGCGCCCCGAACCCGGTACGCTGAATCAGCTTTTTCTGGAAGCTGTCGAGCAGTACGATCGGCCCGACGCCTTGCAGCACAAGGTCGCTGGAAAGTATGTACCGATATCGCATCAGGAGCTCGCCGCCAAGGTGCGTCACGCGGCGCGCGGCTTCAGGAAAATAGGGTTTGCAAAAGGTGAGCGAATTGCCATTCTCTCTGAGAACCGGCCAGAGTGGGCAATCACGGATCTTGCCTGTCTGGCAGCCGGCTTTGCAGATGTCCCCATCTACCCAAATCTGCCGGCGGACCAGATTGCCTACATCCTGAAAGATGCTGGCTGCGTTGGGATTTGCGTCTCGAGCGCGAAACAGGCTGACAAAATCGCGGAGATACGTAATGAAGTGCCCGGACTCAGAAAGGTCATAGGCTTCGACGAGGGAATCGCTTCGGCTGACCTCACACTTGCCGAACTCATTGCGCAAGGAAGCGATGGTGAGAGTGCCGCAGACATTGAGCAGCACCGGAAGGACGCACTGGCTGTACGGCCTGATGACCTCGCCACACTGCTGTACACGTCTGGCACAACGGGAGAGCCTAAGGGTGTGATGCTTACGCACGACAACATTTATTCGAATGTTGCGGCGTGCAGGGAGAAAGTCCCTTTCATGGGACAGGACTACTCCCTGAGCTTTCTTCCGCTCTCTCACATTTTCGAGCGAACGGGCGGGCATTACATGATGCTGGCCACCGGAACGTCCATCGCGTACGCCGAGTCAATGGACACAGTTCCGGCCAACATGGTCGAAGTTCGGCCAACGATCGTTCTCTCAGTTCCCCGTCTGTACGAGAAGATGTATGCCCGGGTGCTGGAGAATGCGCTGTCTGGCGGAGGGCTCAAGAAGAGAATTTTTTTCTGGGCTCGCGATGTCGCTGGGACATGGGCTGACTCGATGCTCGAAGGGCGCCGCCCGCGCGGACTACTGGCGATGAAGTACGCAATTGCACAGAAGCTCGTTTTCAGCACGCTGCAAAAGCGGACCGGCGGACGCCTGAGATTTTTTGTCTCGGGGGGCGCTCCGCTCGCACCGGAGATCAACAAGTTTTTCTACGCTGCAGGCCTGACAATTCTCGAGGGATACGGCCTCACGGAAACATCACCTGTGATCGCGGTGAATACGCCGGATGACTTTCGCATTGGCTCCGTAGGAAAAGCAGTGCGCGGAGTAGAGGTGAAGATCATTCCTGAAACCGGAGAGATTTGCACACGCGGCCCCCATGTGATGAAGGGGTATTTCAACAAGCCTCAAGCCACCGCAGAAGCCATCGACACCGAGAACTGGTTCCACACCGGGGACATTGGTGAGATAAAAGATGGTTTTCTATCGATTACCGATCGTCTCAAGGACATCATCGTTACTGCCGGCGGAAAGAACATCGCCCCGCAGCCGATCGAGAATAAGCTCAAAACCAACAAGTACATCAGTCAGCCGGTGATGATTGGCGACAAGCGGAAATACCCGGTGATGCTGATCGTTCCGAACTTCGATCATCTCGAGCGCTGGGCAGCCCGCAGGAACCTGCTTTACACCAGCAGGGCCCAGCTCATTCGGATGCCCGAAGCGATTGCGAAAATGCAGCACGAAATGGAGGAGGTGCTCCACGGGCTGGCCTCGTACGAGATGCCGAAGAAGGTTGGGCTCATCGAACATGAGTTCAACATCGATCGCGGTCAGATCACGCCTTCACTAAAGGTCAAGCGGCGCGTGATCGACAAGGATTACAAAGAGCTTATCGATTCGCTCTACGAAGCGGAATAAAGTCGCTCTTCTTTTGCGCCACCCAGTGATTTTCATCGCTGGCTAAAAGCAGAACTTCTCCGGGAACGCGCAGCCCGGTTTTGCCGATCAACCGGCCGCCCTCACCCAAAACTTTCACTGCCGACTTCAAAAGATCTGGTGACGAGGATGCTGCAAGAGCGACGGCATCGACTGATGCTCCGGCCAGCGGAATCCCTCCGTCACTCACAATGCGATAGATATTTGCGACTGGTTCTTCAAGGGCTCCGCCATTCAGTGTGAACAGGTGAGGCTCCGAGATGGTGCTAAGTGCAGAGGCAAAGTCGGCCCATTCGTCACATAGAACCACAGTCCTTTCGGGCGCGGAAAGATCGAGCATGGCAGCTAGCGCGAAAAGCTCCTCGGATGAGCGAGTGGTGCCGGAAAGTCGTGCAGGCTCACGCCGTATCGGCGCGAAATAAACGATTCCATTCCTGACCGGGTAGCGCGCTTCGCAGATCGGGCATCCGAGCTCGCCTTCCCAGAAATCGCGGTCTCGCATCTCCACGAACTTCGCAACCAACCAGCTGTCTTCGTGTGGCTGGATGCAGCGCAGTTTGTCTATTGCCTCAATGAACACGATGGGCCACGCTACACCGAGAGTGAAATAATGGGTGCGGCCTGCGGCCGCGAGTTCACGGAGGCGCGGGGTACGCGGAGAACAACGACTTCCGTGGTTAACAACATTGACCCTTCAATGCGGACGCAATTCACAAGAAAAAACGGTTTCCGTGATCTCCGCGCCTCCGTGAACTCGCCGCCGCAGGCGGCATCATTATTTCACTTACCTTGCCCAGTAGCCGCCTGATAACACCTAGCTGTGTGAGATTCGCAGCTCGTAAACGTTTACTTCTCGCGGCTGCGTGATCGCATACATCACCGCGTTTACCACGTCGTCGGCTCTCAACATGTCGGAACGATCCCTGGGGTTGCCAGCCTCGTCTACAGTTTCCCAGAGAGGAGTGTCAACGCCCGAAGGCGAAACCAGTGTGCTGCGCACTCCGCTTCCCCGCAGTTCTTCCCTCAAAACTTCGTGCATGGCGCGCAGGCCGAACTTTGACGCGGAGTACGCGGCGTTTCCGTCGAAGATTTTTCGGTCGGCTATCGATCCGATGCTGACAATATCGCCAGTTCCGCGTGTGCGCATGGAAGGAAGGAACGACCGAACGAATCGGAACGGGGCGACGAGATTGGTCGCCAGCATCTTCTCGAGCACATCATCGGCCGTCTGATCAACCGGTGCCATCTGAAAAATGCCGGCGTTGTTGACCAGGATATCGGGTGCCACGCTCAAGCTCTTTTGAATACTGTCGGTCGCGCGATCTATGCTGGACTTGTCCGTCAGGTCACATTCAACCGCGAATGACTCATTTGCAATCTCGGTCGCCAGGCGCGCGAGGTCATCCCTGGTGCGCGCCACAAGTGCTACGCGGGCGCCTTCGCGGGCGAGCGAGCGGGCTATCCAGGAACCGATTCCGCGCGACGCTCCAGTAACTATCGCAGTTTTTCCCGCCAGCGTACCGGCCATCAGCTGCTGTGAGCCAAACGCAGGAACTCGTCACGCGTGCTTGGGTTCTCGCGAAATACGCCAAGGACCGCAGAGGTGATCGTCTTGGAATTCTGTTTCTGGACGCCGCGCATCATCATGCAGAGATGATACGCCTCGATCACGACTCCGACGCCGCGGGGCTTTAGCGCATCGTTCAAAGCAGATGCAATCTGGTCAGTCAAACGCTCCTGGACCTGGAGCCGGTGCGCGAAAACATCAACCAGCCGCGGAATCTTTGAAAGACCAACGATCTTACCGTTAGGTATGTAAGCAACATGCGCCTTCCCGAAAAATGGCAGCATGTGATGCTCGCACAGCGAGTACACCTCTATGTCGCGCACCATGATCATGTTGTCGTGCGCTTCGGTGAATACTCCGCCGCCTATGGCGTCTTCCGCCGTCATCGTATAGCCCTTGGTCAGTTCGAGCAGGGACTTTGCAACGCGCGCAGGCGTGCGTTCCAGTCCCTCGCGAGTGGGGTCTTCCCCAATCTGCGCGAGCTGCTCCCTGACTGCCCTCTCGATCGCGCTAGCGTCCCGTGTATTCGACATAATTATTTTCGGTTTCCCAGAGCACCAGTTTCGTCAGTTTTGCGGGCAGAACCTTCGGCTCCAGAATTTTCCAGAATGAGACGACAATATTTTCCGACGTCGGAATCGTCCCCTTCATGAACTCGACGTCGAGATTGAAATTTCGGTGGTCGACCAGATCGATCACTTCCCGATTGACGAGCTTCTTCAGCTCGCCCAGGTCCAGGACATAACCGGTCTTCTGGTCAATCGCGCCTTCCACTGACACGTCCAGTATATAGTTGTGCCCGTGCCAGTTCGGATTGTTGCACTTTCCGAACAGGCGCTCATTTTCTGCGTCGGGCAAATCAGGATTGAAAACGCGGTGGGCGGCGTTGAACCGGACCCGGCGCGTTACCGTGACTGTAGGCATGTGACTGGAAGGTAAACAAGAAGCCCCGTCCCGGCAGTGCCGGAACAGGGCCTCAATGTTTGGAACGAAGAGCGTTTTTGAAGCCCCGTCGAAGTTTTGAGGTCCTCACCCCTGCTTTCGCCTTCCCCGCACTGGGGCATGACGTCCGCCTGATTTATCAGACCCTCTCGAGAGACTTATCGGCTCAAAAAATAAACTCCCCGTCCCACCAACATTGCCGACGGCTATGCATGCAGAACCACCGACAGGTATAATTTAGGAGTCGTACAAACTACCGTCAACGATTTTAACATGGACCTTGGAATCATCGCCGCAGTTGCAATGCTCGCAATCTGGGCGGCCCTTACTTTTACCACCGAAGCCGCCGGTTGGGTCCATCTTCTGCTCACACTCGGAATTTTTCTCCTGATCGAACGGATCTCGGCCCGCGCGAACAATCGCGCGCGCAGTTCCGCCGCCGAGCGCGAAAGGAAGTAAGATCTTCGATCCGTCGCGCCCTCAGGAGCAGGGATCCGCAACGGCCGTAGCTGAACAGCCCGCGCCCGAAGGCGAGCTGCTGAAAAAACCAGTACTCGTTACCGGGGCCGCCGGTCTGGTCGGTCAGGCGACATGCGCCGAGCTCGCCAGGCACGGTTGGAAAGTCCGCGCCCTTGTGCGCGATCCCGCCAAGTCGGCGGCGCGGCTGGCTCATCTGCATGTGGAATTTCGGGTTGGCGACATCCGGGATCCTGCCTCACTGGATCGCGCACTGGATGGGGTCGGCACTGTCGTCCACCTCGCAGCGATAGCAATCGAGCGGAAGGGAGAGAGCTATACCGCTACAAATACCGACGCCACACGTAATCTCGTGGAAGCAGCTATTCGTGCCGGTGCAACCCGTTTCGTTCACATGTCGCAGAACGGAGCATCGAGCAGCTCACCGTACGCTTTCCTGCACAGTAAGGGAGTCGCAGAGGACATCGTGACGGCTAGCCCACTGGAATGGACCGTCATAAAGCCGTCAGTGATTTTTGGACCTGCTGATGAGTTCGTGAACGTTCTCGCGCGGCTGGCGCTCCTGTCTCCCTTTGTGTTTCCGCTGCCGGGCGGAGGCAAAGCCCGCTTCCAGCCGATCGCAGTTGGCGACGTAGCGCTAAGTATTGGAGAAGTGCTCGGAAAGAAGTCGTCAGTCCGCCAGTTGTACGCCATTGGAGGCCCGGAGCCTCTGAGTCTCCGGGAAATGGCGGAGCGGATCCTTGCGGCTGTTGAGCTGCGGAGAATTCTCGTTCCGATTCCGGTAGCAGTGCTGCGTCCTGTCGTTGCACTACTGCAACGCGTACTTCCGAATCCACCTGTTACTTCGAGCCTGCTCGATTTGCTCGCGGTCGACAACACTGTGCCCGACAACGCAATCAATGATCTGGGAATCATTCCAGTACGATTTGAGTCGGCGTCGTTGACTTATCTGAAAAGAATTTCGCGCAAAGAGGCGTTAGGATCGCTGTTCAAGCGTCGCTAAAACCTGACACGAGCGAACAGGTCGGCGACTAACTGCACCAAAGCTACTTGCTACTAGCAGCTTGCAGCTTCTGTTGTCCTCGTTCCCCGCTCAAATCTCCCAATTCGAAAGCACAACGCCACTCGCCGCCACGGTCTCTGGAAATCCGTGCACCGTCATGCGAAGATCCGTCCACCGAACCCGGCCGCCGCGCATGATAAGCCGACGATATATCTCGGGGTAACTGCCCTGCGCCCGGATAGCGAGACGACGGGTTCCGCAGCGGCGGCAGAAGGATGCAAGCTGCGTTACCAGCAGATCGAAATCATCATCAGTGCGCGCAACAAGCTTGAGAACGCGAAGCTCCTCTCTCACACGGCCATCCACAAGTGGAACCGAATGACAAAGCGCAAATCCCGTGAGCTCGCCACCGCGACGAAGAAGGACTGTGTCGCCAATCTGCATCGAGTCGGTAAGAGCGATCTCGCGAGTGAAGTCGAGGCCAGGCAGAAGCGAGTCGGTAAGAAGCCGACATTCCTCTATGGCACTCTCCCGCTGCTCCTGCGGAATTCTTGCGATGCTTTCGGATACCGATGCTGAGAGTGCACCCTCGATGGTGACAGTCACCGTGAGATGACCGGGCAGCATTCCGAGCTGTGAATAAAATCCGACGTTATCCATGGTGCGCGGCATTGTCTCCAGCCCGATGACCATCGCGCCCTGAGACTTGAGCCAATCCACACCTGCATTGACTATGATCTTTCCAACTCCGCGGCCCTGATGGTCGGGATGAACCACAAGGGGGCCCATCCATCCCTCGATGCCGGAGCGATGCACGATATTGAATGCGACAATTGCGCCGCCATCGTCACGCCACACCATTGCGCCTTCACCCGCGTCGGCGATCGCAAAT
>JANLYJ010000004.1:0-2615 GCA_031365555.1 Gemmatimonadaceae bacterium
CAGGCCTTCCGCAAAATAGATCGGCGATGACTGACGATACGCCACGGTGTCCGTCTGCGGAAAGTTCAGGATCGGCGAAGTATATCCGTGGTTGTAGTGAGCCCAGTCGGTCACACTTCTAAGCGCTGCTCCTGCACCGAACATCTTGGGCTGCGTGAACAATGCCATGAGCGTTATGAATCCGCCGTAGCTGCCTCCATACAGTCCGATTCGCTCCGGATTGATGTTGAAATTCTTCTGGAGATACTTCGACGCGTCTACCTGATCCTGAAGGTCGCGACCGCCCATGTACCTGTAAATCGCAGTGCGCCAGTCGCGCCCGTACCCGCTCGAAGCCCGGTAGTCGAGATCGATCACTACATATCCTTTCGACGCGAGGTACTGGTTGAACATGTATTCGCGCGGATACTCCGACCAGAAATTTCCAACGTTGTGCAGGTAACCCGCACCGTGGACGAAGATCACTGCAGCACCGTTCGGCTGCGCCCCCATGTCTGCTGGACGATAGATGTGTGCAGGCACATTCAGGCCGTCCGACGCCGGAACCTGGACGATCTCCGGTACAATCCACTTGAATGACTGCCACTCCCTGCTCGGCGATGTCGTGAGCTGCGACATCTTGGTTCCCGGCCGCATGTCGATCAGGAACAACTCGGGCGGGCGATTCACATACGAGAACACATCTGCACCCATAGTTTCGTTGGGAGAGATCGTTACAGTATGACGACCATCGCCGGCTGTGATGCGTTCGCGCGTACCGCCGTTGACCGACATGCGATACAGGTTTTCGTTGAACGGACTGCCTTCGTTTGTGTGAATGAAGAACGTCTTCTCGTCGTTTGAGAGCTGAACGTCGAGGACTTCCCATTTGCCCTGCGTCAGCTGCTTTCGATCAGACCCATCGGCATTAGCCGTGTACAGGTGACCGTATCCATCCCGCTCGGATGTGAACCAGATACGGCGTCCCTGGTCGTACCAGCCGAGACACTGATCGCATGGCCCAAACCCGGACGCGCCCAGCACCCACGCGCTGTCGAACTGACGGTCGAGGGTCCTGATGGCGCCCTTCGCATCGACGGTCTGGATCAGGCGCGTTTTGTTGTCGAGCGTGAAAGAGCTGAACACAGCGGCGGTTCCAGGCTTGTTCCACACAGCCTGATTGAGATAGCCGGTGGCTGTATCTGTGGGATACGGCTTCAGCCAGGTCAGGTTGCCGGACGGGAGTGAGATGAAGGCAACGCGATTTGTTTCCTGCGTGTCGCCGACGTAGTCACGAATTTTCAGGTTCTCGACATATCCACTTCTCGTCACGTACTGCGGCACTTCGGCCACGCGAGCGCCTTCTACAGGTGTGTGCGTGTAAATGAGCAGAGCGTTCCCTGTGGGTGAAACTGCAATTCCATCAACCTGCTCCCCACGACCGAGGTAGTACGGTTTCAGGCCGAGAGATTCTCTTGCACGGCGGTCGGCGCGCGTGATGCTGTCTGCAATGGTGCGATCGCGAATCGCTTCGAACAGGTCGCGCTGCTGCTGCTCGAGTCGTCCCAGTATCCCTGTCGGTTTAACCGAGTCTTTCGGTGCCGCCGCCGAACGGATATCGGTGAGCTGCCTGATTGAAGTGGATGTGATATCCAGCGCGAACACATTGTTGTCGCGTATGAAATACACTGTCCGGCCATCGACGCTGAACCGAGGACTGGATTCGCGCGCGAGAGTCTGGGTCAGGCGACGCGACACGCCCGTCCGCAGGTCATTGATGAAGAGGTCGCCATTGTATTCGACAACTGTTGCTGATCCGTCGGCAGCCCGGCTGCCGCGGGCGAACATTGGACCGACCGTGTCCGACTGCGCGATGCTCAGCTGTTCAGGCTTCGCTCCGGGGATCGCACGCACGCGGTAAGGTTTTCTGGTTGCGTTAAAGGGAGCGCCGGGCTCGTTCCATGTGAAATAAATCCAGCGTCCATCCGCGCTCCAGCTTACCTGCTGCGGTGGGCGACCGTAAAGCTCCGGGCCTCGCATGATGTTCTTGATGGAGAAGTCGAACCCGCTCTGCTGTGCAGCGGCCGGTTGAATTCCTGCAAACAGCGCAAATGCGCTCACCAGAAGCTTCTTCATTGTATTCCTCATACAGCGGTTAGTCCCGTCAACTCGTGCCCAATCGGTTCGAATGCAACTTCGGTTGTCTTCGCCTGCTTCTTCCCCCTCAACACTGCCAGCCATTCCCAGGCTGATGCCGCAATGATCACGATCACGCACACCATGAAAAACCCTGATACCGCTGCGTCCAGCCGATCGTTGAACAGCATCCGGTTCGCTGCGGCTACGGTCTTCGCTCCGGCCGGCAGTTTTCCCGCCGCGATTGTTTCACTCAGCATCCGCGCGTGGCTTAGAAAGCCAAGCTTTGGATTGTCAGAAAAAATCTTGATCCATCCCGCAGTCTGTGTAACGATCGCCACCCACGTGAGCGGGAGCAGCGTCACCCACGCATAACGCGCTTTTCCCATCTTGATGATAACGGTGGTACCAACGCATAGCGCAACGGCAGCGAGCAGCTGGTTTGACAATCCAAACAGCGGCCAGAGTGAGTTGATACCTCCGAGCGGATCGGTCACGCC
>JANLYJ010000008.1:0-1543 GCA_031365555.1 Gemmatimonadaceae bacterium
GACTTCGGCCTCGGTCACGCCGAGGTCGGTCGCGATCTTGGCGACGTCCGCGGGCTTGAGGTCGCCTTCCTCGAACGCGTCGATCTGGTTCTTCATCCGGCGCAGGTTGAAGAACAATTTCTTCTGCGCCGCGGTGGTCCCGATCTTGACCAGGCTCCAACTACGCAGGATGAATTCCTGGATCGAGGCGCGGATCCACCACATGGCATAGGTTGCCAGGCGGAAACCGCGTTCGGGTTCGAACTTTTTCACGCCTTGCATCAGGCCGATATTGCCTTCGCTGATCAGCTCGCTAACGGGCAAGCCGTAGCCGCGATAGCCCATGGCAATTTTCGCCACGAGGCGAAGGTGCGAATTGACCAGTTTGGCGGCCGCTTCGGTGTCCTCATGCTCGCGCCAGCGCTTGGCCAGCATATATTCCTCCTCGGGGGCGAGGATCGGGAATTTCTTGATTTCGCTCAGATAGCGGTTGAGCCCGGCTTCGCCTCCGGACGCTGGGATCGAGACGATTCCACGTTTTTGAGCCATTTGTCGTCTTCACTCCCTTTTGCCGCAAGACGGCTTGCCGTCACTAGCGTTTGAAATCCTATATACCAAGCGCGCTGAACAGTTGCTGCATGTCCGCGGGCAGTGGCGATGTGAACGCCATTCGATCCTTCGTCACCGGATGGATGAACCCGAGGTTTGCGGCGTGCAGCGCCTGACGTTTGAAATCGAGCCGATGGAGTAACTCCCGAACCCGTTGATGGGGCGCACGTCCATATACGGGATCGCCGAGCAACGGATGCCCGATCGACGCCAGATGGACCCTGACCTGGTGCGTCCGTCCAGTTTCCAAGCGACATTCCACAAGAGCAGCATCGCGAAATATTTTTTCTACTTGCCAATGCGTTACAGCGCGTTTTCCTCGCCCATCCTTAACAATCGCAACCTTTTTCCGGTCGTGCGTCGAGCGTGCCAGCGGGGCGTCGATGATACCCCGCGCCTGGGCTGGAAAGCCCGACACAATCGCCTTGTAGCGACGCTCGATCGAATGATCGGCAAACTGCCTTGCAAGGCCGTCGTGGGCAACATCGGTCTTGGCGACGACCAACAGCCCCGACGTATCCTTGTCGATGCGGTGGACGATCCCCGGGCGAGCGACTCCGCCGATGCCCGACAGCCTGCCGCGGCAATGGTGGAGCAGGGCATTGACCAGAGTTCCGTCGAAATTGCCCGCCGCCGGGTGGACGACGAGGCCTGCGGCCTTGTCGACGACCAGCAGATGCTCATCTTCGAACACGATCGTCAGCGGAATGTCTTGCGCGTCATTATGCGCCGGCGTTGGGTCGGGGATGGCGAGGGTAAGTTCCTCGTCGCCGTGGACCTTCAGCGCCGGATCGCGGACGAGCAGGTCGCCGCGGCTGACCGCACCGCTATTGATCAGCGCCTTGATCCGCTCGCGCGACAAGGTCGGCACCGAGGCCGCGAGTGCACGGTCAAGCCGCCAGCCGCTGTGGCTAGGCTCAAGCCGAACGTCGATCGTGTGAAATGCCCCCATTCG
>JANLYJ010000019.1:0-1686 GCA_031365555.1 Gemmatimonadaceae bacterium
ATTCAAGATTCGCTCGAATCTGAGGCGGCACAGGATCGCGAGACTCCCAGCCGCCTACAAGCAGCAGGTGAGCGTCCGGGTGTGAGAGCGCAATGCTTTGAAAAGCCCTGGCAAGATCTCCCACGCCTTTATCGCCGACGAGACGACCCACAAACCCGATCACCGGGGCCCCGGTAGGCAAGCCAACTTGTGCGCGAATCGATCTGCGAACGTCAGTCGAGACATTGTCCGCGTTAAATCGGTTTGCTGCGTCTACGCCGTTGCTGCTTCCACTGGCGAGGACAACTGTTTTAGTATCGCGTACCAGTCGATCTTCGACTAGTTGAGTTTGCACCGAGTGACTAACGCACAGCACTTGGTGTGCGAGGGAACACGCCACGCGCTCGGTAAGACGGAGCAGTCGGCCTTGAAAACCAATCGCCGCGGTGTATGGCAGACCGCGAACGTGGTAAACCACCACGGGGACACCGGCAATCCTTCCCGCGATCGTGCCGAGGAGGCCACCTTTCGGCGTCGAGGCATGCACTATGTCGGGGCGCAAGGACCGGAACGTCCGGACCATCCTGAACAGGGTCCGGAGATCCCGGAGGGGAGTGATTTGGCGGGCCATCGGGATAGCATGCGCGACGACACCTTCTGACTGCGCAAATTCGTCCATTTCATGCCCGCCGGCGGACATTACGTGGACCTCGAATCCCTGCGACTGCATGAATTTCAGCTGGCCGCGCAAAAACACGAACGTCGCAGGGACGGTCGTGACGTGTAAAAGTCTGATTGGGCGGGCCGACTCAAGTGGTTTCAACCCTACTCGCCGCTGATGGCGCATTGTAGATTCGCAATCTACGGCAATCCAACAACATTTGCAGCCTTCTAAAATACTTGTCACCGGAGCCGCGGGATTCATTGGATTCCACCTGGCAAAGCGCCTTTTAGCGCGCGGTGACACCGTAATCGGGGTCGACAATCTCAATCCCTATTACGACGTAAAACTCAAGGAAGCGCGCCTCGCGCAGCTGGTTGAATCTCCTCTCTTTCATTTCGAAAGACTGGACATTCAGGATCGGCCGGCATTGGACCGCGCTCTTGATACGCACAAGCCGACTGTAATCGTGAACCTCGCCGCACAGGCTGGGGTGCGCTATTCGCTGGAAAATCCGTCCGCTTACGTGGAATCCAACCTGACCGGCTTCGGAAATATTCTGGAGGGTGCGCGGCGGCTCAAAGTGAAGCATCTCGTGTTCGCATCATCGAGCTCTGTCTATGGCTCCAACACGAAGATGCCCTTTTCAGTGCATGACAACGTAGACCATCCACTCAGTTTGTATGCAGCCACGAAGAAGGCAAATGAGCTGATGGCCCACAGCTACAGCCACCTGTATGGAATCCCCTCGACAGGACTTCGCTTCTTTACCGTGTACGGTCCGTGGGGACGCCCGGACATGGCGCTCTTCCTATTCACGGCGGCGATCATCCAGGGAAAGCCGATCGATGTCTACAATCATGGCAACATGCAGCGCGACTTCACCTACATCGACGATATCGTCGAAGGTGTGGTGCGTGTCATAGACAGACCCGCAGTTCCAAATGAAAAATGGACGAGCGACGCTCCCGATCCCGGAACCAGCAAGGCGCCATACAGGGTCTACAACATCGGCAACAGCGCACCGGTGGACCTCATGGAGATGA
>JANLYJ010000048.1:0-1567 GCA_031365555.1 Gemmatimonadaceae bacterium
ACCGGTCCAGGACGGCGACACCTTGAACGCAGCCGAAGGGGTTATCATCGAGGGCATGATGGGCAGTGTGCGGAAAGTTGGATCAGAAGTTTCGGCTCTCGGTTCTGATCTTTCCAAAGCGGTTGCGCAGGCGCAGTCCCCATCGGGAACGACTGGTGCATTTCTCAAGAACGGAATGCCGGCGCTGTCAGCTACATCGTCGCAGTTTTCGCAGCTGATGGCGAAAATGAACAATGGCCGCGGAACGATTGGTCTGGCGAACCGCAACGGACTATTTGCGAGGGCTTCTGCGGTGATGTCATCAGTCGATTCACTCAAGACAATGCTCACCATCGGAAATGGTAACGTTGGCCGCTTCCGGCGCGACTCGACGCTGGGACCTCAGGTAAAGGGACTAATGGCGCAGGTGGACAGCTTAAAAGCTCTTGCATCGAATCCCGTGGGGAACATCGGCCGGGCGCGAACCGACAGCACGCTGACCCGGGAGCTTAACCGCGCCCGCCAGGAACTGGATGCTCTGGTCAAAGACATCAAGAAACATCCGCTCCGATACATTGCATTTTGAGAAGTTGAGGTCAGATTTCTCCCTGTAACTCCCGCCTCGATTACAATCGCAGCATCCCCCTCCGTTTTTCCGCAGCTCCAGCCCGCCGCACGTGGACATCTCAGAACTAAAAAGAAAATCCGTAGCTGAACTCCAGGAAATGGCGGACGGTCTCAAGATCGCCGATTCCGGAGGTTTACGTAAACAGGATCTCATTTTCCGTATCGAACAGAACCTGCTCGATGCGCAAATCGTATTGCACGGTGACGGCGTTCTGGAAATTCTTCCGGAAGGCTACGGGTTTCTGCGCAGTCAGGACTGGAGCTACCTGCCAGGCCCGGATGACATCTACGTATCTCCATCGCAGATAAAAAGATTCGGCCTGCTCACCGGCGACACCATCTCGGGGCAGGTGCGTCCGCCGAAACCGTGGGAGCGGTATCTCGCGCTCCTTCGTGTCGAGACAGTGGGAGGCCAGGATGCTGATCTCGCAAAGCAGCGTATCCCTTTCGATAACCTTCGCCCGCGCTACCCTGACGAACGCCTCCGCCTGGAAACGGACGATGGCGATCTCAGCATGCGCGTCGTAGACATCTTCGCGCCTATTGGAAAGGGGCAGCGCGGACTGATTGTTTCGCCTCCGCGCGCCGGAAAGACGATCCTGCTGGAGAAGATTGCGAACGCGATTGCGGACAATCATCCGGAAGTGACGATCATAGTTCTGCTGATAGATGAGCGGCCCGAAGAAGTCACGGAAATGATCGCGAATGCAAAGCGCGCAGAAATCATCAGCTCCACATTTGATGAAGGTCCCGCGCGCCACGTGCAGGTTGCGGATATGGTACTGGAAAAAGCAAAGCGGCTGGTTGAGTACGGAAAGGACGTCGTCATTCTTCTGGATTCGCTTACGCGCTTCGCACGAGCACACAACGCAATCGCACCAACGTCTGGAAAGATTCTGTCAGGCGGTGTTGACGCGGCGGGCTTGCACAAGCCAAAGCGTTTTTTTGGAATGGCCCGGAA
>JANLYJ010000050.1:0-3621 GCA_031365555.1 Gemmatimonadaceae bacterium
TGCCACGGCGTCAGGCGATAGAAGAAGCTGTTGCCCGTCCAGGTAAATCCTGCACCGCTCTCAGTAACGCAAAATCCTGCATTCGGATTACCGACTACGTTGGACCATGGAGCGGGCGGAAGGATGTCGCCCGTGAGGTGAATCTCGTACTCGTTCTCCTTGTTGAATCCGCCCAGACCATTGAACGCCTTCAGGTCCGGAGATGGAACAGGTATTGGCTCTGTATGTTCAGGCCTTCCCGCAACAGTGAGCTTGCGCTTGCTCTGCTTCTTCTGGGAAGCGGCATCGGCCGTCATTCGGGGCGGATATTTTTCCTCCGCATCCGGGAACTCCGTGAAGTTGCCTAATCCAAGCCCGTCGCAATCGACTTCGAGCCGGGCAATGTCCCTGAGCAGCGTAATGTCTTCAGGCTGCAGCATATCTGCGCGCCTGATGAATACTCCGCCAGGTCTATCGAGCAGACCTGCCTCACTCGAAGTCATTACCGTCGCAACAAGCTCGTCGTTCAGTTCCTGCAAATAACTCGCAGGGTGCGTGTTCAATAGAACGAGATCGCATGTAATTCCTTTCAGCCGCCAATAATGGTGCGTACGCAGAAGCTGTCGAACACTGGCGAGTCCCGCCGTGCTGCTAACGCTGCCGAGAACGATTGGCCAGTCTCCCGAAATTCCGTGACCCCAGAGAGCCTGCTGGTCTAGCTTGTTCTCCGGAAGTCCCGCGGTGAGTGTGCGGAATCCCGGGTGCGGGAAGAACAGGTGTCCCGCAAGTTCCTGATACAGCGCCGCGTCGGATGGTGTAATGCCCAAGTCGCGGAGCTCGGCTTGTGCCTGTGCCCAGGAAAGATCGAGCGCGCGGCGTGCACTATATGAATCGTGATACAGATCGGCGAGTTCAGCCGCCCGCTCACGCGAGTCTGTGATAAAAGTCGTAAACGTTACCACAGCAGACGCTCGCGGCTGTACTAGAACGCGCGCACGCAACGCCAGAACGGGATCCAGTACAGAGCCCACGGTTCCGGATAGGGGCCCTGCGTCCTGCATCGCGATTGGATGACGCACCGATCTTCCGCGTCCAACGAATTTGGAGCGATCGGTTTCGCATGTGACCTCGCCAACCGCTTCGTGCCCCAGTGCGGCGACATGTCCGCACCACATTCTTTGTTCGTTGAATGAGCGTGGACGTCTCGTTGCGAGGATTGCTGCATTCGACGGAAGCCATTCCGTCTGGACGAAAAGATTTCCAAACGCAGGATGCATCCTGTCAGCGTCAGCCGAGCCGAGCACTATTTCCGAATAACTCGTGAGCTCGATTTCCTTTGGAACCGATGACCGGTTGATGACGGTGACTCGTCGAACTTCTGCGGCATCATCCGATGCGACTGCGATTTCCGTGTGCGTTTCGATGTCATCGTCGCCGCGAAGTATCGTGACCCGGTCGCTTGCGAACAGAACACGGTACCAGGTCGCTTCGGTAAGTGTCGGCTGATGCGCTGTAGACCATACGCGCCCTGTGCTCACGTCACGGACATAGCACCACTGCCCGTAGTTGTCGCGTGTTCCGTCGAGGCGCCAGCGGTTAATCGCAATGTTTCCATATTTGCTGTATCCACCGCCGGCATTGGTGATCATCAGCGTATAGGGGACATTCCCAAGCACTGCTACACGTGGCTGAGGCGTGTGCGGTGTATCGATCTCGCGGGCCGCCGGCTTCTCCCGCTCATTGGGAACTCTCGCGAGATCCTCGTCGCCCGCTACATCCTGCACACTGAGTCTCCGCGGGATGCGTTCCTGAAGCACAAGCTCGGTTGACCGAACGAGTGGATCAGAATGGAAACGGCGCTGCCATGACTGACGACAAAGCGAATTCGCCAGTGCTACCAGACTCATTCCTATATGGTGCGCCATGTAGGCGCCTACGATCGCTTTTTTCTGTCCTGCGGCCGGTCGCGTGTAGTCAATTGCATCACGGAAACCATAAGGGCCGAGCGCACCTTCTTCTTCGAGCAGTGCAAAGTTGCGAAGCGCCTGCGTCGGCTCCACAACCATGGCAAGTGCCGTGGCATAAGGCGCAATTACGAGATCTTTGCTGAGCCCACGCTTGAGAGCAAGATCCGGAACGCCAAAACCGCGGTACTGATAGGTTTGCGCACGATCGCGAACGTTGTACGCTGACTCCGAAACTCCCCACGGAACGCCGCGTTCCGTTCCATAGCTGATCTGACGCTTTACCGACCCGCGATTGGTTTGTGCGAGCAATGTCTCCGGAAAGCTTTGCATCACGAGTACCGGCATGAGGTACTCGAACATGCTCCCGCTCCAGGAAATAAGCGTGCGCGTACCCGCGCTGGCCGTTAGCGATCTTCCCAGCCGGAACCAGTGATCTACAGGTACGTCATCCTTTGCGATCGCGATAAATGATGCAAGCCGGGCTTCGGATGCGAGCAAATCATAGAAAGAGTTGTCAAATGTGTTGGAAGAGGCGAGGTAACCAATCGAGAACAGTTTTCTGCGCTCGTCAAACAGGAAGCGGAAATCCATTTCCATTGCGTATGCATGCGATCGCTCTGCAATTGCAGTGAGGCGGATCGCCTCGTCAGGCAATGTCGCTGCATCACGAACAAGCTCGAGGCAGGCCTGCTTGAGTGCGATCAGGTGTCCTGCCAGGTTTCCACTGTCCACAGTGGACACGTATGCAGGCTCCAGCACGTGCAGGTCGTTCAGGTCATACCAGTTGAAGAAGTGACCGCGGAACCGACGCATTCTCTCGAGCGAACGGAAAATATTTTCCAGCCGCTCGATCATGTCGGGACGCGAAATAAAGCCGAGATCCGCTGCAGTTACGGTTGCGAGCATCTGCAGACCGATGTTTGTCGGAGATGTACGCATTGCGACTATCGGCTGCGGATCTTCCTGGAAATTGTCGGGAGCCAGCCAGTGGGTTTCTGTGCCAACGAACTTCTCGAAATACTGCCAATGCAGTTTTGCATAGCGCAGCGCAGCGTCACGTTCGGCGCCGGAGAGGTACACCTCTCCCGGAATCGCGGGGGCGCTAAGTGCATGCGCGAGCGAAGGGGACGAAAACCAGAGCAGCAGCAGCGGGATAGTCGAGAGTACCAGGCCGAATCGAGCCGACGCTGGAAGACCTGCCATCTGCAGATCCCTGAACACCACCCCCGCAAGAAGAATCATGGAAATGGCAAACACCGGCCACATTCTTCGCCACACTTCGCGCTGTGCGCCAGTGCCAAGGCTCCGCTCGACCTGCGACGCCGTTTGCCACTCGAGCAGGTTTGTCCTGGTTACGAAAAGGCGAATAAGTGTTCGAACTATTGCGTCGAGACTGACGACTGCCTGGTGCGGAAGAAATGTCGTTGCAAGCGCGAACTGCTGGACACTTGTTGCTGCATCCCGCCACACCGCCGCGTAGTACGCGGGCCACGACTGGTCACGAGGCGGACGCAGGATCGCCAGCAGTAACCCGAAGATCCAGGGAAATGCAATCGCGGCCAAAACCAGCCCTGTCCAGAACTGCGGAGATCTCGGCAGGAAGAACCATCCAGCTATCAGGAGTGAGAATTGAGAGATCTCAATCAGGCTTCTGCGCAGGTTGTCGAAGATCTTC
>JANLYJ010000097.1:0-2633 GCA_031365555.1 Gemmatimonadaceae bacterium
CAAGATCGCCGAGAGGAAACCAGCACTCATTTTTGTTGATTTCGATCTTTCCGGCACTGCGTCGGGAACCAGCGATGAAGCGCTGCGATCCGTTCTGGAAAAATACAGTGCTGATGGACCGCCGCTCTTGCTCACACGCGAAGTCGAAACCGCAGAGTGTCGCGAGAAGGGCTGTTCGGGCGACCCGTGCAAGACCGCTGTTGCCGCGAGTGGCAGCCGGCCTAGTGCCGTCACTGCTCTCCCTTATGACGATGTCGGTGGCGAAAAGCCGAGTATATTCTGGGTCTCTAGCAGCGTCGTCCCCGACAGCGATGGCGTGGTGCGCAGCTGGAGGCTCTGGAGTGAGGTGTGCAAGGCGGGCGTTCGGCAACTTTGGCCATCGCCTCAACTTGCCGCTACGGCGTTGGCCAGCCGAAGCCTAGCAGACGGAAAGGCACGGCTCGAGACCTACCTCAAAAGCATCGATGGCGGTGTTGCAGGCCGCTCAGTCGTTAACGTCGCGTGGCCGCGCAACAGCGAAGCCCGCGAAGCCCTCATTCCTTTCATCATCGGTGGCAGTTCGCAGACGCGCGTGTCCGACTGGCGGCAGGGCGCGGGCTTTCGTTATCAGCGCGTGCGTGCCTCCAGCGTACTTGCCGATGAAGTCGCTGACTCCGCTTTCAGAGACCGCGCGGTGGTGCTAGGCGCGAGCTACGGGTCAGACAAATTCATGACGCCGTTCGGAGCGATGCCCGGAGCGGCATTGCTTGCAAACGCGATTGCTGTGGCGCCCGACGTCCTCGATCGTCGCCCGGTATCAGGTGTGCTGCTGACCGGCTTGTCGCTGATACTCGCTGCCTGTTACGCAGCTATCGCCAAGGTGTTCCGCGCCATTCCGGCGGCTGTGATCATTTTAACTTTGAGCGTCGTCTGGCTTTCCGTTGCTACCTATTTCCTGAATCCTGCCGATGCCGTTGCAACCTCGAGCATGGCGTTGATCACGTTGGGAGCATTCCTCACCTTTGATACCCTCGTGGAAATGGTTGAGGGCCTGCACGAGGGGCAAGGCTTTGGCGTAGTGCTTCGCAAGCCCGGATCCGCGTCGAAACAGGGGCGGCCCAAGGAGAAGGAGTAATTGAGATGCGGCTGCAGAATTTTGGTCCTCTCTTCGGTTTTGTTCTCGCTGTGGCGGTGATTGCTTGCTCGGCGACTCCGGTTCTTGCAAGCCCCGAGATGACGGGAATCGTACTCGACTTCCAGCCGAGGAAACTGGCTACCGGTAAACCAGCGATTGTCATACTGCGCAACGCAACGACTTATCCCGTTCGCGAACACGAGATTCTTTATCAGGGAGACAAGTTCGGTTTCGACAAATCACTCGGGGCCGATGCTCACGTCGACGTGCTAATCGGTTCGGACTCGGTCGTGACGGTGAAGGCTTCGCACCCCGAATTGCCTGCCAGCGCCTGGCCTTCGTTGCAGAGCGTTGCTGCCAAGCTCGTTACGGCCTATCGATGGATCAATTCTTCAGGGGGCGAAGACAAATCGGCACCCCGCAATGCTATTTCGCGGGGCGATGAGGGTATGGCCGTCCTCCCCAATGTCCGCGCCAAGCTGACAATATCGGACAAGGGCAATGCCCCGTTGTGGATTGGCTGGACGGGCGGCAAGGCTCCATTCGTGGTGACACTTTCAGAGGGAGCCAAGAAAATCGGCGAGTTTCGCATTTGCGTTCAAGGGGTCGAAGCGGACTGCAAACGCGAGGCAATATTTCAAAATATCGGTGACAGCGCAGAGCCCCTGCAGCTCTTCGTCGTTGCCGCGGACGGCGCCAGCTGGTCGCGAACGCTCACACGAGCCACGATCGCGACCGATCCAACCGGGGGCAACGGTTCCGAACTCGGCCATCTCGCAACTTTCCTGCAAGGGACAGAGTTGCTGGGCAAGGGACACGGGGACTTCATCCTGGAAAGCGCGCGCAAGTTTCTGTCGATCGCGAAAGCCTACCCGCCGGCTCTTATTATGCTCGACGAGATTCGGGACGGTAAAGTGCCTTGACTGTTGTTCACACCTTGGTTCCCGATAAGCGAGGGGCTTCGCAGAGAAAGCTGACATCCGCGGATTCAGATACTCAGTGATAATATCGAGATCGAGACATGACCGCATTGCCTCGGTCAGCGGACATGATGCTCTAGAGTCCTCTAACTCGGCAGCAGTGGACTGCGATCCAGCTGCTCGGACTTGAACGTCATCACCTCGACCGCAATACCTTCTGGCAATTCTGCGCGGAGCGTGGCAGCGGCCCGATCGAGCGCACTCGTGCGCTCATCCATGCAGGCGATAGTCAAAACATCAGGCCGGATGCGCTTGGCCGCGATGACCAGCTGTTTGATCTCGCGATTGTCGACACCGCTCGCACTCTTCGCCTCGACCAGATGCACACGGCCATCGACAATCGCTATCGCATCGACCTCCACATCGGCCGTGCCCCGCGTGCTCTCGGGATAGGCGAGCCACAGCCGCAGCGACGGCGCAAAGTAGAATGAGCGCCGCGACCTGTCCCACAGCCGCCACAGCGCCCAGACTAGTGCCTCGGTACCGTGATCTCGGTAGGCCTCGATCAGGAATGGATTGGGCCGGAATTGCCAGTCGCC
>JANLYJ010000098.1:0-3637 GCA_031365555.1 Gemmatimonadaceae bacterium
CGGAGCGCGGCTAGGATAGTTCGTTAAAGCTTTAACTGCGACTGGGAGCGAGGGAGCGAGGGATAGAGGCGGAGTACTGCACTACTTTGGGGGAACTGCAACGACATTCAAATGTCCTAGTAGTTGCCCTTTAGATTTATCCGCAGTTATCCCTCGCTCTCTCGCTCCCTGTCGCAGTTGCCCCTGAAATGAACTTTATTGCTGCGCTGCTTCACCCTGTTGCCCGGATCGAGTGGGTCCGATGGACTGTGCATCCAAGCACGGTCATCGGACTCGGAGTTCTCGCGGGTCTATACGTATGGGCGATGAAGCGGTCGGCGGTGCGGCCGCGGCTTTATCAGTTGGTTTGTTTTTTTGCGGGACTGTTCGTGATTTTTGCTTCACTGAACGGTCCGATTCACGATCTCAGTGACTACTACCTGTTCAGTGCGCACATGGTGCAACATCTCCTGATCACGCTGCTCGTACCACCACTGCTTCTGCTTGGCACTCCCGGCTGGATGCTGCGGCCGCTGCTCGAGTACAGGCTAGCCTCACGAATTGCTTCATTTGTCACGCGACCGATTTCCTGTTTCGTAATCTTCAACGTTGTCATTGCTGTCTGGCTCCTTCCGCCGATGTACAACGCAGCACTCTCCGAACATGGCGTCCATATCGGCGAGCACCTCATGTTCATGGCCGCGGCGGTTCTAATGTGGTGGCCGTTTCTCAGCCCGCTCCCGGAGCTGCCGCGGCTGTCGTATCCCGGCCAGATGCTCTACTGCTTCCTGATGATCATCCCGATGTCGATTGTCGCCGTGTACATCACGATGGCGGAATCGATTCTCTACCCCGCCTACAGCTCCGCGCCGCGTATTTGGGCATTGTCACCACTCGAAGACCAGCAGCTCGGCGGGTTGATCATGTGGATCCCGGGCGGTGTCGTTTTCTATGTAATTCTTACCGTGGTGTTCTTTCGGTGGGTGGGCTCGGGACGTGATGATCAGGCGGGGGCGCAAGTGGGGGCAACTACCACTTAAGAACTACCAAGCTGGGAGCAGCACGCGTTAAGCCTTGAGCTTGGAGCCGCTCCGGGCACATAGCTTCGAGCTAGCTGCTCCCAGCTTGGTAGTTCTTAAGTGGCAGTTAGCGATCGTCCGTCCCCTCAAGCGCCTCCGTAAGATTCCGCCCCAGCTTCGGGTGCCGCTTCCAGATGACCCACCCCATCGCAGCCGAAGCCAGAAGATTCGCAATGAAAAGCTGCGACCACGCCATTGTGCCGAGCGGTGATTCCTTGAGCAGCGCTGACAGCACGTACATGCCGAGCTGAAGGGCGACGAAAAGAATCAGGAGACCGGCGAGTATGGCGGGGGTGCGCTCGGACTGGTGTACGACCGCCACAACAATTATTCCGATTAGAGCGAACAGTGCGTAGTGGAAAAGCGTGTACCCGGCCACCTGGGTGAAGCTCGAGTCGGGCATCGCCTTACCGAGCACGCTGATCACGGCCGAGCCAAGCAGTTTGGGGGTGTAGAATGGCTTCCCCGCGATAGTGTCGATTATCAGGAACCATATGGCAATTGCGGTGGCGCCTACGGCACCTGCGTAAATTCCTTCACGAACGAAATTATGTTCTTGGTGTTCCATTGCGTACGACTCCGCTAGGATCGGATTTAGAGAAAATACCACATAAGAACTACCGAGCTAAGAGCAGCTAGCGTAAAAGCGGTAAAGCTCGGCGCTGCTCCAAGCTGCCGGCTATCGGCGAGCTGCTCCCGGCTTGGTAGTTCTTAAGTTGCAGTTGCTGGTGCACTTTTCGCGTTAGTAGCCGAGCTCAACCCAATCGCAATCAGAGCCGTAATTAATAGAAATGAACATTAGATCTTTCCGCACCATTCTCTGCCTGCTGCTGGCCGGACTGTTCGTTCTTCCGGCTGATGCGCAGACAACAAGAAAGAAGACGACCTCGTCAGTTGCGAGGAAGAAGGCGGCTGCAAGAAAGAAGGGCAAAAGGAAGGTTGTTGCCCGGGTTGTACCACCTCCTCCGCCCACCACTCCGAAAAACGCGTCTGCACTTGCGAGCGATCTCGCGAACAGCGTTGGACGGATCAAGAGCGGACGGTTTGGAGTAATGGTTACGTCGCTGACACGCGGCGACACGTTGTTCTCATACAACGCCGCTGCACCGATGCTCCCGGCTTCGACAATGAAGCTGATGTCCACAGCACTCGCATTCGAGCGACTCGGGCCCACATACCAGTTCAGTACTGACGCACTCCGCGACGGTGAGATTGGGCCGGACGGGACGCTGAACGGAAACATCTACATTCGCGGTGACGGCGATCCTTCATTTTCCGGTCGATTCCTGGGCGGCAAGCCGGCAGCTGCAATCAATCGTCTCGCCGAGCTCGTCGCGTCACAGGGGATCAGACACGTCAATGGAAATGTGATTGGGGATCCCAGCGCATTTGACGACGAGCGCATTCCGCAGGGATGGCTGTCGCGTTACCTCCAGGCAGGATATGCAGCACGCGTATCTGGTCTGTCGCTGAATGAAAATCTTGTGTGGGTGTCTATTTCAGGTGCAGGCGTTTCACTCGAGCCTTCTACGAGCGCGCTTCCGCTAATTAATAACGTTCGCTTCGTACCCGGATCGCGTGCGAACATTCGCATCAGTCGCAACAGCAATGGCACGATCACCGTTGGCGGAACGATGGGCCGCAACGCAGGTCCACGGCGCTACGTGTATGTAGTTGAAGATCCTGCAGCCTTCGCTACCGGCGCGTTCCGGAATGCGCTGATCGCTCAGGGAATCACGATTGGGGGCACGACGAGAATCGGCCGCACGCCCGCGAGCGCAACGAAAGTCGCGGCATTCGTTTCACCCACTCTCGACAGAATGGCTGCCGCAATGAATCGCGAAAGCATCAATCATTACGCGGAGCTGATTTTCAGGAACGGAGCGCGCGGACGGGATCATGAGGTGCAGGGATCTGCACGGACGGGTCACGCAGCGCTGCAGAACTTCCTGGCGAACAAGGTGGGAACCGACACAACCATGCTTCGCTTCGTGGACGGCAGCGGCCTCTCGACGCTGGACCATATCACTCCCCGCGCAATGACGCAGATGCTCGGCTACGCCCATCGCGCGAGCTGGGGTCCATGGTTCCACGCATCCCTTCCTGTTGCCGGCGAATCCGAACTTCTCCGTCGCCGTATGCGCGGCGGCCAGGCGCAGGGAAACCTGCACGCCAAGACCGGAACGACAAACGACGTGATTGGCCTTGCTGGCTACGTCACGTCGTTGAATGGCGAGGTTATCGCGTTCACGTTTTTGTACAACGGAAGGGATCGGTGGACGGCGAAGTCGATGATCGATCGGATGGGGATGACGCTTGCTAATTTCGAAAGATAGCCGGCTACTTTTTAACGACAACTTACAGCTATTGGCTTCAAGCTGAAGCTACAAGCTACTAGTTGCTTGTAGCTTCAGCTCGTACCTAATAGCTGTATGTTGCAGTTCAGACTGGCCGGATGTTCACACCGCGCTTCGCCAGCTCGCTGATGTATATCTCCGCCGGAACGGCTTCATCCGGCGTGTGCACACCGAACGGCGTAATCTCCCCGCGCGCCTGCATCTGCCCCGTGATCGACAGCG
>JANLYJ010000102.1:0-2554 GCA_031365555.1 Gemmatimonadaceae bacterium
CTCGCTTACCCGATGGATTGGGAAGCGATCTTCGCCTATGTCGGTTGGCCGGCATACTTCAAACCATTCTCAGGCGGCGGCTGGAAGAACGTCTACAAGTTGAACAATCCGGACGAATTTTTCCGTGCCTACAGCGAGACGGGTCAGCTCGTGATGATGCTGCAGGAAGAGGTGATCTTCGACATGTACTTCCGTTGTTATTGCATCGATCAACGGAGCGTGAAGATCATGAACTACGAACCGCGACATCCGTTCCATCTGCGTTATCAGACCGACTGGCAGGCGCCGAAAGAGGTACTGGAGAAGGTGCACACGGGCGTGCTCCAGTTGAACCAGTATCTTGGCTACGATCTTAATACGGTGGAATTCGCGATCCGTGACGGCGTTCCACTCGCGATCGATTTCTGCAATCCCGCGCCTGATGCGGAGATCACGTCGGTAGGTCAGGAGAACTTCGAGTGGGTGGTGGATGCCGTCTCAGACATGGCGATTCGGAAAGCGCGCGAGCACAAGCCCGGCCAGGACAACCTAAGCTGGGGGAAATTTGTGCAAGCCGGTGCGACGCGAAAAGCCCTGCACGACCTGGCGTAACGAGAGCGCGGACCGCGGTTCGTGAAACTACTGCGGCCGCTGGGATTGTTTGCCTCGCACGAACTTTAGTTCGCCTTCCTCGCCGTGCTGGTATGGGTCGCCGTCGTTCGTGCCGACCGCAGCGATCGCAACTTGGCCAGCTTTTGCAGCCGGGTTCGCCTTGCTCACGCGGAAGGTGATGTCTTCCGGCTCATCCAGGTGAATGCGCACGCGCCATTTCGGGCGTAGCCAACGACAGACAGCCGAAGGTCAGAAGAACCGCAATGATTCGGAGACGCAGGTGCTGCATAGGATCAGACCTTATTTCGCGGTGATATTGTAAACTTCGGCCAGGCCAACTCCGGTCGCGCCGCCTACTCCGGAGACAACGGCGGTGTAGTTCCCCGGCGGCAGGCTGGTCACGATGGCTGATTCCTTTGTGTTGTTCGGAGCGAGAGTGGAATCGATCAGCTCCTGCTTCTGGCTATCCTGCCAATCATTATTCGATGCTACGATGGTGCCTTGACCGTTGTACAGCTGGAGGGACGGATCGGAGAGTGCGTCAGCCACGCCAAAATTGGCCAGCGACGGCCCGATCGCGCGGACGACAACCCGCTGAGTCTGATACCCGCCGACGATGTAACCCGCAATCAGGACATTCTCTCCCTGGTTAACCCGGCTGCGCGTGGCGATGTTGGCTAATGTGGAGCTGGAGAACGACTCCAAGTCATAGAGTTCTACAAGTGCGACGCCGGTCGCGTTGCCGGCGCCTGCGACTTTGGCGGTGTAATTGCCCGGCGGGAGGGTGGCGAGGATTGCTGACTCCTTGTTGTCCCTCGGCGGAGCCGTCGTGTCGATGATCGCCTGCTTGTCGGCACTGTCGACCCAGTCATCGTTAAATCCTATCTGTTTTCCAAACCCATCAAACAAAGTGAGCGTCGGATCACTCAAACCGCCGCTTATATTTGAGTTCGCGAGCGAAGGTCCGATAGCGCGGAGTAACACCTTCTTCGGTGCGAGGCCGGGAATAATGAATCCGCCGATGAGGACATTGTCGCCGGTCTGGACGACGCCGCGCGTCGAAAGGTTGACCAAGGTATTACCGGTGGCTGGCAGCCGTTCGAGCGTTAAGGCGACATTCACATCGCCTCCGCTGACTGTGACCGTCTGCACCGCGAACTCGCGGAATCCATTGGCGGCGAGATTTTCTGGGTCACCGGCCAGACCCCATGCCCGATCATACGCTGGCAGCGAGGCCATTCCGTGTTCATCCGTGTAGGCGAAACTGACGTAGATCTTATTATTCAAGGCGTATCCCAGCGCGAGCTCGATGTGCGGACGCGGCGTGCCAATTTGGTCCTTTACCGTGACGTTAACATGGTGCGTGGGCTTGAGTGCGTCCAACGTCGCCCCGGTAAGATTCTGGCCGTCCGTCAAGGTAATCAACGCAGGGCCAACAAAGATTAGGTCCGCATGGGCCGCGGAGTCCGGAAACGGTCGGATGGACCAGACGCCGGCGCTCAGGCCGACATTGAAGCTGCCGTCCGCCTGGGTTCCGAAGTCGACGAACCGCCCCGTATCTCTCAACGCCCTATAGCCAATGCCACTAATTCCAGCGCCGTTGTTATCTTTCAACGCGCCGCTTAAATGCGCGCTGGCCTTTGAGGCGGAGAAGTTCACGTTGGTCGCCTTACCCTCTGGGGCATAAACCTTGGAGGGCAAAGGTGCGAGGTCCTGTCTCGTTTCGAGGGCGCCTCCTGACGCATCTACTGCCCAGACCCCGCTGGAAACCGCGAGGACGTAGTTGCCGGAGCTGTCGGTCACAGCGGATGCGTCGAACCGAAACTTTTCATCGATTGCGACCAGGTCGAGACTAGCCAGCGGCGCATTGGAGCTATCGGTCACTGTGCCATAAAGCAGCGTCGTGGCTTTCGCCGCCGACAGGGTGACGTTACTTGCATTGCCGGCTGATGTATCGACAGCC
>JANLYJ010000009.1:0-4854 GCA_031365555.1 Gemmatimonadaceae bacterium
AGGCGCTCGGCGTGAAGGTCAGGCGAGACCCGAAGCGCGTGGATCTGGACGGCGGGCCGGTCACCTCAGCGCAGCCGCTGTGCATCGTGGCGGTGGACAACCTCTCGCTTCGCAAGTCCTTGGACAGGGTCCACGGCGCAACCGTGCTCGAAGCGGGCATTGGCGACGGGGCGGACGGCTTTACCCGAGTCCAGGCCCACGCGTTCCCCGGGGCTCGCCAGGCCCGGGACGTCTGGGCCGACGAGGACCTGAAGGCGAGCCAGCCGGTGGACATCTCGAAGCCCGCCTATCGGTCGCTTCTGGAGGAAAGCGGTGACGAGTGCGGCACCACCCTGGTTGCAGGAAGGTCCATCGCCACGCCCTTCGTCGGAGCCTTTGCCGGAGCCTTGCTGGCGCGCCTTGCGGCATCGGGCGAGCTTCAGGCGCACGGGTGGAACTTTGACGTCAATTCGCTCTGACCTGCACGCCCGCCTGTGCGTGGTAGCGAAGGGCGGCTAACACCGCGCGTGAACGGCCCGGCTGGCCAGGGCGGCAACCGCTGCATCGCGGTCATCGCCGACGGCCGTGCCAATGGCGTCAACGGATCGAGTGCATTTGGGCGCCATTTCGCCGACTGGTCGTCCAGGACTCAAGGGCCGGCAAACGCCGGGTTCCTAACGCTAAACGGCCCTTGGGGCGGTAGCAGCAATGAACAACGCAACTCACAAAGCCTCGCGATCACGTCACCAAGGCTGACACGGTCATCTATCGTTCTGCAAGCAGGACTGCGCGGAGTGTCCGCTGAAGCAAAGCTGCTGCCCGAATACTCCGATTCGCAAGATCGCTCACGCTCACAGGAAGCGCACGTAGGCACCGCCTAGGCCCGACACGGCGGCAATGAGACTTGGGGAAACTCAAATCGAACGTCATGCAGGAGCCCTCCGAGTACGGTCAATTGCCTTCGATTCGCATGACTCCCGCTCACCCAATCCGACGAATTCATTAGTAAACTGCACTTTACTAGTAAAGTGCAGTTTACTAATACGCCGCATCGCCCAGATCGCTCGCAATACGACGATCCAGCAGGAAGAACTCTTGCTCGAGCCAGGCGTTCGCCTTTGCAAGGGCCGCCAGCACCGGATGATCCGTTGATCCGGCGCGCCACCCCTTCTTCAGCAGCAGCGCCCGGTGAAGGTACTCCATCGCAAACGATGGCACGTAGATCCGCAACGGACGATCGGTAAGCCGAGCCATTCGTCGGGCAATGGTCACGCCGGCGGGGTCCAAGTCACCGAAGTGCATCCACTGAGCGTCCGGAACGGTATTCAGCACCTCGACGGCCGCTTTGTAGGCGGTGCCTTGCGAATAGAGCACCATGGTTGACGGGGGCAAGTGCAGGTCGACCAGCGCTCCAATGTTTTCGACGGTCAGGATCAGTTTGGGCAGCTCGCCTCTGAGTCCCTCGGCGAGGCGCCAAGCCCGATCGGGAATCGCGAACTCGGTCAGGTTTGCCGTCATCTCGCCCAGGTTGACCTCGGCGCTTTGCGTTACAAGCAGCGTGGCGCAATTGACGCGACCGCGGAGACTCCAGTCGTCAGTGACCGTAGCGCTCGATGGAAGTCGGCTCGGAACTTTCGATCCAGCCGCTGTTGCCGCATTCCATGTCTTTCTGTGAACGAACTCGGCAACATGAGGAGTCGCGCGAAGACCGACAACCGCCGGCAGGCTATTCGGGTCTAGCGGATCGAGTCCACCTTGCCGCAGCAGAAGTATGTCGGCGCGCCAGCCGGGTCGCAAATGATCCAGCCGCTTAGTAAGCGCGTCGATCGCCTCTGGCCGCAAGAGCCAGGTGTTGACGCGTGTCGACAGTTCGATCCACTTGGCTTGCCGAAAGCGATGGAGCAGAGCCGCGCTGCGCTTCGCGTCTTTGCACTGTCCCGTTTCGACCAACCGAATCAACAGCGAGACCTCAAGATCAGTCACCAACTTCTCCACGTGAGCACTAGGCAGCCTGGTCGACCAGCGGGGGGCGCCGCACCTGGAGTCGACGAGCGACGATCTCCTCCTTGGGCAAGGGGACGCGAGTCAACGCGTGCATGGTGCAGTCATACGCTGCGTCAAGGCTGAGCGCCGTGACAAGTATTTGCATGCCCTGTTGTCGGCCGAGCTTCACGATCACGCCTTGCCCTTCGCCATTCAACCGTTGTATCTCATCGACCACGAAGAATGGCGTGAATCCGCGAACTCGGGTATCAGCTCCGCGGTGGGCGAGTGACTTCGCGAGCATGAGGGCAACGGCCAGACCCCCGCCAATGGATTCGCCACCGGATAGGCTGATCGCGGGACCCCACTTCCCGCGCTGGGCCTCAATGAAGAGATCGAGATACGTTCGATAGTCGAGAAGACTCTGCCCCTTGCCGATTTTGATATTGAGAGTCTTCTCAAACAATTCAGCCAATTGCTGATCAAGGTCAACCGTTTGATGCTCGGCAAAGAAATCCATCTCCTCGGTTACCGCATGCAGCTTCTCCAGGAGATCCTTCCGCTGCTCAGTCCGAATGCGCATGCCCGTCACGTTTCCGAAATGCAGCACCTCACCGAACTGGCTGAGAGCTTTCACCCGCCGTTCCTGCTTGCGAATTTCGGTCGTGATGACAGAGTACAGCGACTTGGCTTCCGAGCGCAGCTCCGCCCGATCGCCGACCAGCTTCGAACTGAGGTCGCGTCGGCGCTCCGCCATCGCCCCAATAAGATCGGCACCGTCTCCGTCCAGCAGTTCGATGCTGATGCGGTCGCTGACAATTGTCTTGAGGGGAGCCCAGATCGCGCAACAAGAAGCTGCCTCAGCAGCGCGAGCCTCGGCAAGCCAGAGCAAACGATCGCCGGGTTCGTCAGCAAGAGAATGCCCTAGCGCGGTCAGGTCGCTTGCCTGGTCGCTGATGTAGCTGTCGTGGGACGGCGATGCTGAAGCCAATGCAGCCTGAGTCAGCCAATGTGCGTCATTTCCAAGCTGCTCTCGGACGTTTTCACGATGACGGGTCCATGTTGCGAGCGCGTCGGCAGCAAGCGACATGGCGCTGGCCGCCGAGCTGAGCGCCGCTGCCGTTCCCACTTCTCTCGCAACGCCTGCTTGCTTTTGAGCTGCCAAACTCACCAGTTGTGCGTCGACATCAGATGTCTTCTGCTTTCGTTCATCTGTGATGCCCTTTTGGCGCTTGATTTCCACAGCGAGCGCTTCCGATGCCTGCGCCAAAGCCGTCTTCGCAGCATCCACAGCGTCATACAGACTCTTCTCCTTACCCGCATTCTCCAGATACGCCGCGATGAGCGCTCTGTGCTCGACCAGCTTGTCCCGAAGGATTTGCACCGTCCGCTGTGCATCGGCGGCCAGCGAGATGCTTCTCTTTAGCGAAGCCAGCTCGACCTCGATACGTGCAAATTCTTTCGCTCGGGCTTGCTTGCCAAGCGTCAAGCGGCGGCGGGGACTTGTGACCAGGAAGCCACCTGGCGCCGAAGTGGCGTACCAGTCGCCGACTCTGTGGACGTTCGGCGGCTCCGGCAGCGCGGTGCGCAGCCAAAACGTGTGCGGAAATGACGGATCGTCTCGAACTTTCGAGAGCGCTTCGATGTCGGTTCCCAGCAGGCCGTCGACCACGCCGCCCAAGGCCATCTCTAGTGCCCGCGCATCCTGCTCGGGTACATCGTCAAGCGCTTCCTCGAGAGACTGCGCCTGGAACGCGTCCGCCAAGGCAGCACTTGACTCGGCGGCGCCCGCTGCCAGCGCGTTGCGCTGCTCCATCTTCGCTTGCTGCTCAAGCTCTAGCGCTATTTGTTGGCGGACCGCAGTCTCGATTCGAGCGCCAAGCGCAGCAGCAAGTTGATCAGGATTGGCTGATGTCGCTTTTCCCTCAGTCACATCCGCCCAAAGTCGAAGTCCCTTCTTGAAGTTTTTTGCCGCCTCTTCGGCGATTCGAAGCATTTCCTGTCGCTCGATTTCCTTGGCCCTCCAATCGCGCTGCGCCGTGACGCACGTATCCAGCAAGGTCTCGAATTGACTCTCGATGCTTTCCTTGGTGAGTGCCGCGCTCTCGGCTGCCTGTGCAACTTCCTGCAAGCCTGAACGTATGGAAGTCAGCGCAGCATCGTGGCGCGCATGATCTGACTGCGCCACTCGCCCGCGTTCCTCGGCGTCGCTCACCTGTTGACCGATGTGCCCCAACGCTCTCGACACGATTGCCTTGCCCAGCCCAAATGTCGATTCAAGCAGGTGCAGTTGCTGCTCAGCCGTGTTCAATGCACTGCGCGTCCGCATCATGCTGTCGGCACACTTCTGTAGCCTTCCAATTGACTCTGGAATGCGGGCGGCCGGCGGGAGCAAATATTGCTTGAGCTTTGAGGCAACTTCCGTCGTCAGACCTCCGCGAAACGCCGACTCAATGAGGCGCGCGTACAGCGCCCGGTCCGACGAATCGGATAGGTCACATGGCAGGATGCCTGCGTTGTATAGAACCTCCCCGTACTCTCGAACAGTTCGGCATTCGCGCAGAGTGACGCCGCGCGCCGCCAGACTCGTCGCCAGGCCCGAGTAGTCCACATACGTCTCATCCTCGCCATCCATCACACGAAGGAAGTCTTGAAGCGGCCAGTCCGGAGGTGACTCGATCCGAATCCGAGTGAATTCACTATTTCCATCGACCACACGCACATGAATGCCGGCGATGACGCGACTTCCATCAGCAGCCTGAATGTCGAGCAGGACGTAGGCAAAGCCCACGTTAGGGTCTACACGCCCGGCAAGGGTATCGACGCCCGCTTGGTGCGAGTCCGACACGTCGGATATGGGCTTGATTTTCAGCACCTGCCTGTCCGGTAGGC
>JANLYJ010000010.1:0-2180 GCA_031365555.1 Gemmatimonadaceae bacterium
CCGATCCCCAAGTTCCTCGACAAGAAAGTCCGCAAACGGCTCCTGGCCCTCCGCCGGCAAGAGGCGCTTGCAGCGGTGGGGTGACCGAAAACTGCGAGACGCGTTTCACGGCATTGGGGATGGCCGCATAGATCCCGACCAGCAGCAGATCCTTGACACCCCAGCTCTGGATCAGGGTCGGCAACCAGAACACCATCGTGTAGGTGGCGCCCAGCAGGCAAAAATACACGAGCGACAGCAGGTAGACCTTCGGATCGCGCAGCATCTGCCCGAATGAACCGGCGGGTTCGCTTTCAACGTCCTTCACGTTGTGGCGAAAGCTGTCGTCCAGCAGCGCCTTCTCGCGATCCGAGAGCCAGGCCGCCCCGGCAGGCTTATCGTCCAGCAGGAAAAACACCAGCACGCCGAGAACCACCGCGGGCAACCCCTGCACCAGGAACAGCCATTGCCAACCGTGCAGACCGCTGACCCCGTCAAAGTATTTCAGGGTTGCGCCGCAAAGCGGCCCGGAAATCACGGAAATGATCGTGGTGGCGGACATGAAGGTCGCAATGACCTGACCGCGCCGCACCGATGGATACCAATAGGTCAAATACAGAATGACACCCGGGAAAAATCCCGCCTCGAAGACGCCGAGCAGGAATCGCAGCACGTAGAACTGGAGTGGCGTCGACACGAACATCATGGCCGATGCGGTCACGCCCCAGAGCACCATGATACGCAACAGCGTCTTGCGCGCACCGATTTTCTCCAGGAGAAGGTTGCTCGGCACTTCAAACAAAAAGTATCCGATGAAAAATATCCCCGCGCCCAGGCCGTAGACGGCATCGTCGAACGGCAGCGTCTGTTTCATCTGCAGCTGCGCATAGCCGATGTTGATGCGATCGAGATAGGCGATCATGTAGGCGATCAGCAGCAGCGGTATCAGCCGCCAGCTAACCTTCGAGAATACCGCCTTGAGTTCTCCGCTCTCCAACGCCAGCGATTGCGGCGACGTGTGCGCGCCTGTCGGTTGCATGATCGTTCCCCTCCCAAGGATTGATTAGCTTTGTGTCAGTCAGCTCGTTATCCGGTTCGCCGGGATGCATCGGCTGCCGCCGAATCGCCGGAAGCCTGTTCGACCGCAGGCAGCGCCTCGATCTCGCGCAGCGCGGCCCGCAGGTGCTCCACCAGTTCGTAGGACTCCTCCTGCGACAGTACACGACGACAGGCGGTGAGTCCGAACTCCAGCAGGCCGGCGTAGCTTTGCACCGTGATGTTCAAGGCGCTGCCATGATACGGGATCGACACCGGGTGGTAATGCACCATCCGCGCGCCGGCCATGTAGAGCGGCATCGACGGGCCCGGGACATTGGAGATCAGGACGTTGCCGGCCGCGGGCGCGCGACTAGCGAAGTTGGAGCGGCCGAGCAGCGAGGCGAGCCCGGTCATCAGCCATGGCGAGCCGGTGATCGGCACGTTGACCCCGAGCACCGGTTTGAGCTCCCGCACCACCGCCTTCGCAGCCTCAGACGAAGCATGGATCGCCTTGAAGCGCGCCGGCAGATCCTTGATGTCGGTCGCCAGGTCGACGCGAACCATGGACACCTGATTGTTCATTGCGCTGTCGCCTTCGGTGCGGAGGCTCACCGGAACTATCGCGATGAGCGCTTCCTTCGGGAGCAGATCGCGCTCCTTCAAACAGCGATCCAGCGCGACGCTGCACACGGCCATGACGATGGTATTGACGGTGCCGCCGATCCGCTTGCCGAGCGCCTTGATATCCGCCAGTGGCAGCGACAACGTCGTGTAGGAGCGCTGGTTCGTGATTGATTCGTTGAAGATCGTCCTTGGGGCGAGGCCGAGATTCAAAGAACGTTCGCCGCCGGCCGTGCGCTGGCTGGCAACCACAGTCGCAGCCGCGGTGAGCGCCTTGGCAGCGGTCGGCAACAGATCCGCCAACTTGCGATATTGCTCGGCCGAATTGGCAACCGCCGCCTGCAACAATTCGGTGACGCCAAGCTGATTGGAGACGCCGCCCCCGCCGCGTTTGCGGCGTGGCGGCGGTACCTCGCGGATTTGCGGCGAAACATCGTAGAGCACCTTTGCAAGCTCGACCCCTGCCTTGCCGTCGACGCCGCTGTGGTGCGCCTTGGAATAGAACGCAACCTGTCCGTTCTCGAGGCCCTCGATGACGTACA
>JANLYJ010000150.1:0-3415 GCA_031365555.1 Gemmatimonadaceae bacterium
CGAGGTTGAGGTCCTAAAGGCAGGCGCAGAACGGCAGAATGAACGATTAATGGAACTTGACGAGCGCGGAGCGCTCCAGTCGCCTGACACAGTCAGGGACAGCACACGCCGCACGATCCCCAGCGTACGCGGCATCTACGGAAAGCCGTTTGTAGGAAAATTTGGAAGCCGCACTTCGGTCGGCGGATACGTGGACTTCGAGTACAAGAATAATTTCACGCAGAAGACGAGCGCATTCGACCAGCACCGGCTCATTCCTTTCATCTTTTCCGAGATTACCGACAAGCTTCATTTCGGAACAGAAATCGAGTTCGAGCATTCTACGCGAATTGAAGTAGAAAATGGAGAAGCCGAGGGCGGTGGAGCTGTCGAAGTTGAATTTGCAACTTTGGATTATTCGATCAACGAAGCGTTCAATGTTCGGGGCGGCCTTCTGCTTTCGCCGCTGGGCCGATTCAATCTCATGCACGACTCGCCGATCAACGATCTTACCGAGCGGCCGCTCATGCAGCGGGATATCATCCCCACCACGTTGAGCGAGCCGGGATTTGGCTTCTTCGGAACAGTTTATCCGTCCGGTCAGTCACTGCTTAGCTACGAAGCGTACGTTGTGAACGGCTTCACCAGCCACATCGTCGGTGATAACGGCATTCGTGTGCGAAATGGCCGAAGTGTGGGCGAGGAAGACAACAACAATGCAAAATCGTTTGTGGGCCGCGTCGCATTCAGTCCCGTTCTTGGACTCGAGGTAGGCGCATCCGCGCACACTGGCAACTACGCTTCCAGGGGCGACGGGTTCGGGGGCAGCGAACGGCTTACGATTTCAGCACTGGACGCGACAGTTCAGCGCGGGCCCTTTGAGCTGCTCGGAGAGTATGCCATGGTAAATGCGGACCTACCCGCCGCGCTCAGGAGTGCGGGCATGGCGGATTCCCAGAGCGGTTTTTACCTGCAGGGTAATGTTCACTTTGGAAGCGGCCTGATTGCTCCGCATGCAACTTCGGTGTTTACCGGTGTGGTTCGCTTTGACCGTGTGGATTTCGCCCGTAATGTTGCGGGTGACAGTCGTGACAGGCTTACCCTGGGCATCAACTGGAGACCGGTTGGCGAAGCAGTCCTGAAGGCGGATTTTCTGTGGGACTGGAAGACCGCCGCCAACTCCACCGTGCGCAAATCCGGAGACCGGGCACTTCGCCTTTCGATGGCTAGCTACTTCTGAGAAATTGGCAGCGAGGGCTTGGCTTAGTGGGCCTGCTGTTTTTTGCGGCGGGCCCGGCTCGTGGGCAGGGTGTGCTTCTCACCGAGGCGCAGGCCGTCAAGGAAATATTTCCCGAAGCTGCGCGCTCGCAGGTTGAATCGCGCACCCTCTCGGAAGAATCGCTGCGCCTTATCTCCAAGCAGGTTGGCCGGCCGGCGCAGGTCGGCGCCCGCAACATCACACTTCATTGGGATGCAGCCGGGAAGTTTCTTGGCTACTCAACGGTTTCGGAAGAAATCGGGAAGTATCGTCCGATCACCTTCATGGTCGGTGTTACGCCGCAGTTCACTGTGCGTGACGTGGCAATACTGGTTTACCGCGAGTCTCGAGGCGGCGATGTCAAACGCAAGCGCTTCCTGGCGCAGTATCGCGGAAAGTCGGCAAAAAGCCCGATTGACTCCAATCGCGACATCATCAACATCAGTGGCGCCACAATATCGGTTCGCTCGATGAACGCCGGTGTAAAACGCGTCCTCGCGGAGATATCGGCGATGTACGAAAACGCGCCGCTCCGATAAATGACGCAGTATTTCGCTTATCAGCAGTTCAAGCTCTGGAAAGCACCGCTCGCAACCCGGGTGCTGCTTACCCTTTTCAACATCATGATTCTTGTTGCGACGGGTATCGGGATCGCAATGTACCAGGTAAGAACCAGGCTTTCTGTGCTAGGTGCACAGCAGTGGTACCTGGGAAACGAGGGTTCGGCAACGCCCGGTGACGAGCTGATGTTTGCGAGAACAATGAAAGAGATGCTGGACGTAACGCACCCGCACGCGTTTTCGCAAACTTTCCTGTTTTTTATTCTCTGCCACATTTTTGCGCTCACCCGGGCGAGTGACCGTGTGAAGATTGCTGTTTACGTGGCGAGTTTCTCGAGTGTTGCGATTGATCTCGCCGTGCCGTACCTGATCCGGTTTGTTTCACCGGCATTCGCGCCTCTGCAGATTTTCAACTCCCTGCTGATGACCGCGTCGATCGTAACGCTCTTTGCAGTTCCGATGTACGAGATGTGGGTGTACAAGGAGCCCGCGACTCCTTGAGGCCCGCGGCCGCACTTTCCATTGCGGCGTTGGCACTTTGCTGTTCTTCGGCTCCGCAACACTCCGCGGTTCAGGTGCAGCGTGCGTGGCCGGTCATGGGAACAATGCTCACGATCACCGCATGGGGAGTGGATTCCGCGGACGTTCTCTGCTCCGTGAAAGCAGCTCGTGCTGCGGTGATGCGTGTGGACTCGCTGATGAGCAGCTACCGTGATGAAAGCGATGTCACTCGCCTCGCTAAAGGAGCAGGCAGCCCTGTGCGCGTTTCGGCGGAGACAATCCACGTTCTTCTTCTCGCCCGCAACTATTGGAATATCAGCAAGGGAAAATTCGATCCTACCATTGGGCCTCTCACGGACCTTTGGGCGAGGGCACGCGCCGAGGGAAAGATCCCGTCTACCGGTGAGCTTGCTGCTGCGAGAAGTAAGGTAGGATTCGCGCTTGTAGAGATCGACTCGGCGAAATCAACCGTGCGACTTCCATTGAAGGGGATGCGAATCGATCTTGGCGGGATTGCGAAAGGATTCGCCCTGGATCAAGCGCGAGACGCCATGAAGCCAGGCGCTGCATCGGGAATGGTGGATCTTGGCGGAAATGTTCTCGTCTTCGGGCGGTCGCCCTTTCCCGGCGGCCGCTGGAAAATCGGGATCGTCGATCCGCGTGATAGCGACGCGATTGTTGGAACGGTCGAACTCGATTCGGGCGCAGTTGCCACATCGGGCGACAATGAGAATTTTACTCTCATCAACGGTGTGAGATATTCGCATATAATCGATCCTCTTACCGGGTCACCCGCCCGCGGCCTGGCATCGGCAACAGCAATTGGCCCGCGCGGAGAATGGAGCGATGGCATGTCAGCATCTCTTTTTCTGCTTGGCAATTCTGCCGGAATCCGTGCAGCTGATTCGCTGGGCAATGTAGGAGCGATTATCATAGCCGACCGGAACACCGGAAGCGTGCACCGACCCGATGTTACACTTTCTGCATTAGCGCGACGCGTTTTCCGTTTCGAATCATTGTTTCGGTAGTTGCAAGCACGGGTGACAGGTCACCCGTGCAGCAAGTATCACCCTGTTTTGGCCGATCCTGCGTGACTGGCTACCTGTCGAGTGCGCGG
>JANLYJ010000156.1:0-3047 GCA_031365555.1 Gemmatimonadaceae bacterium
TTCCTCGGGGTGTGAAGTGTTCTAGCCAAATATACCTAACTGAAAATGCCACTGGAAGTTAACCCACGTTGCTACATCAGCATTCCACCATCTACAACGATCACCTGACCGGTGATATAAGACGCGTAGTCAGAAGCCAGAAAAGCAACCGCCCCGGCAATGTCTTTTGGACTGCCTAAGCGCTCCAGTGGAATCTGGCTCGTAAGGGTCGCCCGGGCTTCGGCAGTCATCGCTCCCGTCATGTCGGTATCGATGAATCCGGGAGCCACAGCGTTTACCAGAATGTTCCTGGATCCCAGCTCTTTGGCTACGGATTTGGTCAGCGCGATGAGGCCTGCCTTGCTGGCGGCGTAGTTTGCCTGTCCCTTGTTGCCCATGATTCCAACGACGCTCGCCATGTTGATAATGCGGCCCCAGCGTCGCTTCATCATGCCGCGGCTCACAGCCTTGATCGTGGTGAATGCTCCGCGAAGGTTTGCGTTGAGCACTGCATCCCAGTCTTCTTCCTTGAGACGCATAACCAGGTTGTCACGCGTGAGGCCGGCATTATTGACGAGGATGTCAATGCTCCCAAAGGCCGCTTCCACATCACCAATCATCTTGGTCATTGACGCCGTATCTGACAGCTCAGCGCCGAATCCCTGTGTGTTGGCAGAGATCTCTTTCGCGATGTTCTGCGCTACGCTGGGGTCGCGTCCGGTGATCGCGACCTGCGCGCCGCACTCTGTCAGCATTTCAGCGATTGAGCGTCCAATGCCGCGAGTGCCCCCGGTGACCAGGACATTTTTTCCTGTGAGATCGATCTTCATCAGGCTACCTGTGCAAGAAGCTTCTCAACGTCTGCCGGGGTTCCACACGCTTGCGAGTGCAGACCTGGCACGATGCGCGGAAGAAGTCCGGTGAGCACGCTGCCCGGCCCCATTTCGACGTACAGCGCGTCAGGGAAAGCTGAAGCCAGGTTGCGAATCAGGTCCACCCAGCGGACGGGGCTTGTGAGCTGCCTGACCAGAAGGTCACCCGCTTCTTGCGCTGAAGTCACTGCAGTGGTTGTGACATTCGAGTACACAGGAAACGCAGGATCCTTGATGGCCGATGCATCCAGCGCGGCCCTGAGACCGTCAGCGGCAGGAGCCATGAGGGGCGAGTGAAACGCACCGGCGACTGGAAGCCTGATAGCTCGTTTTGCGCCCGCTTCTTTCGCAAGCTCCATCACTCGTTCGACTGCCTTCACCTCTCCTGAAACGACAATCTGCTCAGGCGAATTGTAGTTGGCGGGAACGACTATTCCTTCGGCAGCGGACGCCTTCTCGCACATTGAGTCAACCGAGTCGGACATGTTGCCGAGCAGTGCAGCCATCGTACCCGGTCTCGCGATTCCTGCTGCGTGCATCAGCTGTCCGCGCTTTCTCACCAGCTGCGCGGCGTTTTCGAGTGAAAGACTGCCCGCCGCGTGATATGCTGAAAACTCGCCGAGTGAATGGCCGGCTGCTGCGCGTACGTGCGTCCGAATCTTTTCCTTTACAACCGCCCACACCGCTGCGCCGTGCGTGAGCAACGCGGGCTGCGCGTTGTGAGTGGCGGTCAATTCTTCTGCGGGTCCATTGAAGCAGAGGGTGCTGAGCGAGCTCCCGAGGGATCTGTCAACTGAGTCGAAAACGTTTCGTGCTTCTGGAAAAGCCTCGACGAGATCCTGGGCCATCCCCGGCTTTTGCGAACCCTGTCCGGGAAAGAGCAGTACGATATCCATCTAGAAGCGGACGATCATCGAGGCCCAGGTGAAGCCTGCACCGAATGCAACGAGCAGCGCAGTAGTGCCTTCCTTGATTTTTCCCCGCTCGATCGCTTCGTCGAGTGCGATTGGAATGGAAGCAGAAGAAGTATTTCCGAACCGGTCTACGTTCACATAAACCTTTTCCATCGGAATGCCTGCGTGCTTCGCGGTTGCTTCGATGATGCGAATGTTGGCCTGGTGCGGAATCATTATGTCTATGTCTTCGCTGGTGAGCCTTGCTGCGTCGAGCGCGCGGTCTGCAGCTTCCGACATCGAGCGTACCGCATGCTTGAAGACTTCTCTTCCCGCCATCTGTACGAAGTGACTGCGATCGGCCAGGATCGCTTCTGTCATCGGGACGCTCGCACCGCCGCTCGGTCTGTGCAGAAGATCCGCAAGTTTCCCGTCGCTCCGCATGAACGATGAGAGGATCCCCTTTCCAGCTTCTGCGCGCTTGAGCACAACTGCTCCCGCGCCATCTCCGAAGAGCACGCACGTTGAACGGTCTTTCCAGTCCACGATCGAGCTCATCTTTTCTGCGCCAATGACCAGGACGGTTTCACTCGCGCCCGACGTCATCATTCCTTCGGCGACAATCATTCCGTACAGCCATCCCGTGCAGGCAGCAGATACGTCGAACGCAGCGGCGCGTGTAGCACCCAGCTCGGCCTGCACATCAACAGCTGTAGACGGGAGCAGCTTGTCCGGTGTTGCAGTGCTGAGAATGATCGTGTCGATGTCGCCTGCATGCACGTTGGCTTTCTTCATAGCCTGACGCGCGGCTTCGGATGCGAGCATTGCCGTAGACTCGCCATTTTTTGCGATGCGTCGCTCGACAATTCCCGATCGTTCGACGATCCAGTCGTGCGACGTCTCAATCCCCATCGCCGCAAAATCGTGATTGGTCATTACGGTTGCAGGCAAACCGCGGCCTGTGCCTGCGATGTATGCGACTGGCCGCTTCATGCCGGCTGCCGCGCTGCGGCTGACTCTGCCAGTCGCTTCCCGATCAGGTCGTTCATGTTGGTCTCGACGGACCTCACTGCAGCCTTAACAGCATTCATGATTGCCTGCGGGTTTGCGTTGCCGTGGGCAATGATGCTGACGCCCTGAACCCCGAGCAGTGGAGCGCCGCCATGCTCGTCTGAATTGATGCTGCGGAGCGCCTGGTAGACTGCGTCCGGGCTGATGCCTGCTGACTCATGCAGCATCTTGCCGATCATTGGAAGGACGGCTTCGTAGAATTTGAGAACGACGTTGCCGGTAAATCCGTCGC
>JANLYJ010000205.1:0-1606 GCA_031365555.1 Gemmatimonadaceae bacterium
CCCGGTACGCCGCTGAGCGGCAAACGCCCCAGAACTGCTTTGCGGTATGACTTCAATCCGGTGTCGACACCACGCCAGAATGGCGACGATGTCGATAGCGCGAGTAGATGGGGCAAGAAGTACCGCGCCTGGTTCATGAGATCGATGCGCAGATCATCGTCCTCGATGCCGGCGTGAACGTGCATGCCGCACACAGACATGCCGCGAATAGCGCCGGCCAAATCGCGCTCGAGCTCGAGGTAGCGCTGCTTATTGGTGACTTCGGTCGCATCCGGCGCGGCAAAAGGATGTGTGCCAGAGGCAACCGGCGCCAGACCGTAGCCGGCGGCAGCTTTGGCGATGCCCGCGCGCAGTTGCGAGAGTTCGGCGCGCGCATCGACGAAACTGTGCAGCGGCTTGGTGCCGATCTCGATCTGGGATCGCAGGAATTCTGGACTGACTTGCGAACCGAAACGACCTTCGAGTTCCAGCATTAAAGACTTTGGCGCATCGGCGAGATCGCGCGTTTTGAGGTCGACGATATGGTACTCTTCTTCGATACCGAAGCTGAATGTAGGCTCACGCATGGCCCTGCCCGAAGTCTAGCTTTAATACTCAGGCGCTAACGCCGTTGCCGTGCCGCGAGTTGCGTTCGCGCTGACCGGCCCGGCAGCAAGCTCACGTTCGTTTTCGCTTCCGAGCGCCCCATGAGGTCGAAGCGAAGGAGCAACATGTGAGGTACGGCGCGTTTAAACTCAGATGAGACTTGGCAGCAGTTTACTCCCTCGCATCTTGAATCGGAGTAGCATCCATGTCCGAGTTCGTAAACGTATTGGGTGACAGCCATCCCGCCAAAATTACCGGGATTATTAGATCACCTAACCGCCTCTTGACGACATTTTCCGGACCTGATGACGAAGTCACCAGTCATGCCGGCGCCCTGGGTTGAGATCACGGATGTGAATCCGCCGTCTAAAGCAATGTCTAGGAAGCCAGGAAAAACTGTCAGGTACCACTGATGAGTGTTAGAGAAAGCCACCCATCTTTCGTGAAAGAAAAGCCAAGGTTGTGCCTCCGCCTCATGCGTCGCGGCACACTGCATATTTTCGGGAGTAAAACCTCGCTTCAACGCACACATCTTATCGAACCACTTAGTCTGCTCGCGGATGCAAGCCTCGACATCGTCAATGCCATCAACCCGCTGTGCTTTGTACCATTCGCACTTCTTTCTATGACCGATTTCCGGTGTAGAATGCCGATCCCAGATTTCAAATACGAACTGAGCGGGGTCCGGAGGCAACACACGTGTAACACTAGTGCTTTGGAGATCAGCTGCGCTTTGCTTCTCAACTGAGCAAACTAGCTTTCCGGGCAACACAGTGAATGTGTTCGCTTTTGCTACGACGCCGATGGACAGGCCCAGCGCCGCTCCGAGCGTCCTAAGTACTATCTTCATGTGGTCATGTGGTCACACAGATAAGAATGAGATCACCCAGCCAGAGCGGAGGACGGTAACAAAAACGCGCCAGTGGCCTGAGGCCACGGCGCGTTTGTGCGGATGAATTTTAAAGAGGGTGCACTGATTGACTTCATTTCTGGTTGCGCCTTCCGACTCCCCTGCGGGGAG
>JANLYJ010000234.1:0-2453 GCA_031365555.1 Gemmatimonadaceae bacterium
ATACGGTAATGGACGGATCAGTGAGAAAGCGGCTGGCGACACTCAAGGCGCGAATGATCGCGAAGTCGTAGACAAAGTGTTTCGAAAGCCCCGCAGATGTTGTGCGGGGTTTTTAGTATCTGCAACTAAGCTGATATATCCCCGTTCATAAGAAAGTATTTGCCTTAACAGTGGCTATCGAATCGGACTCCATGAAGGATGGATATCGATTGCGGGGTGTTTCGTCAGGTTCCTGACTCCTGTGCCGTCCTTGTTTCCCACAAAAATATCGGCTGGGTTATACGGTTCCGGATCCGGATACTTAGGTGGTGAGACAAAGCCCACGCCACTTCCGTCACTCAGCCACGACGGAGTAACTCCATCGTGCAGATAAATCCTTGGAGCTCCGGCCCGGGGGGTTATCGAAACGTCCAGGTTGGCGGAAACCAGGCGAAGCGCATCAGGGGAGAATTTTGCGTCCTGAAAATTGCCGCCGGCAAAGGGATAGGGAATGGATTCACGCGCCGAGCCCTCGGGCCGGGAGATGCAGACACCCTGACCAAACGGCGGAGTCACCGTGCAGTCGTACAGCAACCACAGCCCATCGCGTGACCAGTCCACGGTTGCGTCCTCCCGGTAGGGCAGTATTCCCGGTGCAATCCGGTTTGAACTTCCGCCCGCCGTGGGAGTTACGAACACTCCCGATCTTGCCGCGTCTCCCGCTCGGTCGTAGCGCGCGTAAACGATCCGGTCACCACTAGGCGAGAGGGCAGGGCCAACGAATGCGGCGGCGGAGTCGAGCGTGCGAACACCGGAACCATCCGCATTGGCAATTCGAAGAACGCCCTGTGGTGTCGAGGCGGATCTGTCATCGCGCACATAACCGATCTTGCTGGCATCGGCGGACCAGTGCGCACATTCGCTGTTGCGAACAGGGCCATCCACAAATCGAATTGACGAGCCATCCGCGCGCATTACGTAGAGGCTTCGCTGATTTCCAAGTCTGGTGCTGTAGAAGGCGATTCGCTTTCCATCGGGAGAGAACGACGGGCATCCGTCTGCGAATCCGCTGCTCGCGAGCCGCTGCACATTGCTGCCATCAAGGTTCATGATGTACAGGTCGCCATTAGGATCGTCCCTGTCGCTCTCAAAAATGATGCGATTGAAAACCGGGATGAGCGTGTCTGGGGGTGGAGTATCGACCGCGTCGGTTGGGCTGCAGCTCCATGACGTGATGCACAGCAGGGCGAGCAGTGGTTTCGCAGGAAATGACATTGATTTCATTTAGAAGCCACGGAGAAACTCAAAGCTGCCGGAACCCCAAGCAGCTGGACTCCACCCCCCTGAACGTTTGCTATCGCCAGGCCACGACTTTGACTGCCGGAAAAAACCAGGTTCGCACCGTCCGGAAGCCACGCCACTCGGCTAAACGTGATGTCAGTTGTAATTCGGATCTCGCTAGTGCCTGCAGCGCTTATCACATAGAGGCCCTGCGACCGGGAGAGCGCCAGATTTTTTCCATCGGCCGACCATGCCGGCGCGAAGAACGATCCACCGACTGAAGTTGTCGTCGTGCCCGCCGGAATGTCCCGGATGTACAGATTCTCGGTCGTGGCCACGGCGAGTTTCTTTCCATCTGGTGAGAGTTCCATGCCCTGCACGAATCCAGTCAATCCAGTGAGCACTGTTGTGAACGCAGCCGCTCCGCTCACGGGGACTGAATAAACGGCGTCGCTGCTCCCAAAAAGAAGCGCGGCTCCATCCCGGGTCCACTGCAGTGTGTTGGGCACCGCTGGCGCGTTAGGAGACGAAATTGTCGTTGTGCCCGAGCCGTCGAAAGCAGCGACACGCAGTGTTCCGCGCACGAGGAAGGCAAGCCGATTGCCATCTGGCGACCAGGCAACATTGAAGGGGAGCTCGACGATACTACATGATCCTTTGATGCACGCGACAGCCGGTATGATCGACAACAGCTTAATGACCGAACCTGTTTGTGCATCCCAGACATGGAGCGACTGTTCGGAACTGCTCAAGGCGGTGAAGGCGAGCTTTGTTCCCGATGGAGACCAGTATGGGAGTGTTGGATTCTGGGCGCCAAAGGGAGCGGGCATCTCCACTGTTCTGTTGGCCTTGCCGGTTTCGGTTACGACAACTGATGCAGGGGAGATTGTTGTGTATGCAATCTTGTACGGGGGCACGGAAGACGGCGATGGTTCAGGAGGAAAGTCGGGGCCAACAGCTTTGTCCGAGCCGCAGGCGGCTGTAAGACAGCATGCCAATGCCAGCAAACTTCTGAATGTCAAATTCATGGTAGGAAACACTGCACTTATGTGGCCGAAGAAACTGTTAGGCCGCTCTTTTTAAGCTTTTTTCTGTAGAACTCAGCAGTCGATTTGCGGTATCGCAATTGCTTTTACTAAAGCCGAACCATCACACACCGAGGTCAAAATGGACAATCGAGAAAACAATCCGGG
>JANLYJ010000253.1:0-2306 GCA_031365555.1 Gemmatimonadaceae bacterium
CCCAAAAGTCGTCACGTCAGTCACCTGAACGCCCCGATACCGAACAGCCATTTTCGCCTGTTCCGCCATCGCCCCGGTCACTGGCTTGAGCGAAATCCCGAGCGTTGAGTTCGTTACAACACTGGCGGTCGGCGCTCCTGCGCCGTCCGGCGTCGCATCGGCCAACTGCCGCCTAGGCGTGTCCGCAGGCGCCTCCATCAGCTTCACGGAGAAACTCTTTTTCTCCCCGCGACGCATGACTTCGACCGGAATGTTGTCGCCCGGTTCATGGTTCCTGACGATACGCTGCAGGGTGCTCACTCGATCCACGGTCTCACCATCTGCCGAAATGATCACGTCGCCGGCCTGCATTCCAGCCTTCTCGGCGGGAGTTCCATTCTCTGCAAACCCGCCAACAAGCACACCGCTAATCTGCTTCAGCCCTGCTACTGCGGCGTCGTCTTCGGTAGCGTCGGTGATCTGAACGCCGATTGCCGGGACGCGAGCGCGGCCGTGCTTGATGATGTCCTCCATTACGCGCTTGGCGAGCGTGATCGGAATCGCAAAGCCGTAACCCGCATTGAATCCGTTCTGACTCGCTATCGCGCTGTTCATACCGATCACTTCACCGTGCTGATTGACCAGTGGTCCGCCTGAATTTCCTGGATTGATCGCCGCGTCAGTCTGAATAAGATCGCTGATCGCGTAGCGGCTCTGGTTCAAACCGTTGAGGCTCCGACCCTTGGCGCTGATGATTCCCGCCGTAACCGTAAAGTCGAGCCCAAGCGGATTTCCGATAGCGAGCACCCACTCGCCGACACGCGAGTTGCGATCATTGCCGAGCGGAAGCACGGGCAGATTCGCACCTTCGATCTTGAGCACTGCCACATCCGTCGTCGGATCGTTACCAACGACGCGAGCACGGAAGGAGCGATGATCAAGAAGATGTACGATCACGCGGTCAACCGGAGTCGTATGATCTTCCCGTGTTACGACATGATTGTTGGTGAGGATGTAGCCGTCTTTCGAGACAATGAAGCCTGATCCCTGTCCACCCGTCGTAGGCGGTGCCTGACCCTGGTCTCCGAAGCGATCAAAAAATTCGCGCATCTCCGGCGGGATATTTCGCGGAAGCGTGCGGCTGCGGCTCGTCTGGTCGTTCTTGTATTCCATCTCGATCGATACAACCGCGGGTGTGACATGATCGGCGATGGCGACGAACGCGTTGCTTGCATCAGCCAGCGGCTGAATCTGCGAGTTGGTGGGCTTGCCCTGGGCGAATCCGTAGTGCGTCCAGTCAAATCCCGATGCGAGGATAAGTCCGCCAAGGAATGCCGCGATCACAGCGACGGACCAGCGGGCGCGAGATGACAATGATGACATGTTGGCTCTGCTCTTCGGGTTGGTTTCTACCTATATGACACCCGGGACCACCGGGAAGTTTCCCAATGGTCCCGAGTCACTGCTGAAAATTACTTCTTGTCTTCGTCTACGATTTCAAAGTCGGCATCCGCGACCTCTTCGGTGCCCGGCGTTGCGTCCGCCGTCGCACCCGCGGTGCCCGTCTCAGCTCCACCTTCAGGAGCGCCGGCGTTCTGCTGTGACTGCTGCTGATAAAATGCCTGGCCGGCTTCGCTGAACACCTTCGTCAGCTCTTCCTGGGCCGCTGTGATTTCGGCCATGTCGTCTCCGCGCAGGGCTTTTCTCGACCGCTCGACCGCCGCGTCGATCTTGGCCTTCACGTCAGGACTGACCTTGTCACCCCATTCCTTCACGTTCTTTTCGACTTCGTAGGTCATGGAATCAAGCCGGTTTCTGGCGTCGATCGCCTCGCGCTGCTTCTTGTCTTCCGTAGCGTTCTTCTCGGCGTCCTTGACCATGCGATCGATCTCCGCGTCTGACAAACCACTCGACGCCTCGATGCGGATCTTCTGCTCCTTGCCAGTCGCCTTGTCTTTCGCGGTGACGTGCAGGATTCCGTTCGCGTCGATATCGAAGGTCACTTCGACCTGCGGCATTCCACGCGGTGCGGGCGGAATTCCGGTGAGCTGGAATTTGCCGATGGTCTTGTTGTAAGTCGCGAGCTCGCGCTCACCCTGAAGAACGTGAATTTCTACCGTGGTCTGATTGTCATCAGCGGTCGAGAAAGTTTCGCTCTTCTTGGTCGGGATTGTCGTGTTGCGCGGAATGAGAACGGTTGTAACGCCACCGAGAGTCTCAATTCCCAATGAGAGCGGTGTTACGTCGAGCAGCAGAACGTCCTTCTGCTCGCCCGTCAGCACTGCGCCCTGAATCGCTGCTCCGATCGCAACAACTTCATCCGGGTT
>JANLYJ010000282.1:0-3504 GCA_031365555.1 Gemmatimonadaceae bacterium
TTCTGAGTGAAGTGATCAACGCCGCCGCTCACTACGAACTCGAGGTTTTGCTTGGCAGTCGCCAGCAAATTGTAGTTCGCCGAAGCGCCGCCAATGAAGCGATAAACGTTTTCGGGCGTACTCAGGTAATCCCGATCCTGGAATGGGTTGTCACCAAACGCACCAAAGTATGGGTTCTTCGGATACACGCCGGTAACAGGATCCGGGCGGAAATCGAAGAATGTCGGGGTGGCGGAGAAAACAGTGTATGGATTGACGTTGGCGTTGTCATTTCCGCTAATACCGCGCGACGTAAGGCTGTGAACGATCTGAGAGTTCGCTTTGACATTCAACCGTGAGCCGATCGCCTGTCCGATGTTCACACGAAGAGCCTGCTTGTTGTAGCCAGTCCCCTTCTCGATGCCGGCATCCCGCTTTGCAAGGCCGGAAATGAAGTACGTGGTCCCACTATTTCCGCCAGCAACTGACAGGTCGGTTTCATATGACAAATCGCGCTCGCCATAAAACTGCTCCTGAAAGTCATTGCAGACCGGCTTGAATTCGGTCGCATCAAGGCCGGCGTCGGCAGCCTCTGCCGCCGTTTTGAAGCAGCGGAGGTTGAGCTTGTTCGACAGGCGGAACTGACCAAGACGCTGCGTGACGTTGAATGCCGGCTTGCCATTTCTGCCGCGCTTTGTCGTGATCAGGATGACGCCGTTGGATGCTGCAGACCCGTAGATAGAGCCAGCTGATGCGCCCTTGAGGACCGTGACATTCTCGATATCAGCCGGATTGAGGTCAGCGATTCGGTTGACCTGCTGATCCTGGTTGGATGTGCCGATGACTCGCGAGGCCTGCGTGATGGAGGTCAGACCGCTGGAGATAGCGTCATTGCTGACAATTACGCCGTCAACCACATAAAGCGGGCTCGAGTTGGAACCGATCGAAGTCACGCCTCTGAGCTGCACCTGAGCGCCGCCGCCAGGAGCACCGGAGTTCGTGGTGATGACCGCGCCGGCGATTTTGCCCTGCAGTGCGTTTTCAATTGTTGGCGTTGGAGCCCTATTGAGCTGCTCTCCGCTTACAACAGCCACCGCGTTAGCCGCGTTCTGGCTGGAAACGGTCGTAACCGTGCCGGTGACAACCTGCGTTTCGAGCTGGAGCACGTCCTTCGTCAAAACGACAGCTACATCGGCAGCGCCAGGCGCTACCGGAATGAGCTTCTGGTTGTAACCAATGCGTCGGATGCGCAGAGTTACTGGCCCCTCAGGTACAGAAACAGAGAAGCGTCCCTGATCGTCCGTGTAGGTTCCGAGCGCCGTTCCAACGACACCCACGCTTGCCGCTCCAAGAGGCTCCCCGGTCGCTGCGCGCACAACTCCACTTACCCGACGACTCTGCGCCGAGGCAGTTGAGATGGGCAGTGCTGCAAGGAAGAGCAAAAGAAAATACCAACGTACCTTTTTCACGCATTTCTCCGGCGTTGAGGGATTGATCGATAGCCGTGCGTCGTCCCTGGACCAGCAAATACCGGTCAGGGCGCCGACCTGCCCTATCTATAGGCGAGCAGGGAGCCTGTCAAGCAAGGGCTTGGCACTCCCCCAAGCCTATGGGGCTAGAGGTACAGCCGTTTGGGGCTCCCCGCCCCGCGGATGGATAGGCACAAACCCATGATCGCCAGGCTTATGCAGAAAAAAGCCCTGGATGAGGTGCACTCCCAGCTGCTTGACGACCTCAAATTCTTCCGCCCGCTCGACCCCTTCAGCGATAACCTGGGCGCCCTGGTCATTGGCAAACTTCACCATGGTCTCCACCAGGTTCTGCTTGATGAAGTTTGAGTCAATGCAGTTGATAAGAGAAATATCGAGCTTGATGAAATCCGGCTCGAGGTTGGCAATCGAGCCAAGTCCCGCGTACCCACTGCCCGCATCGTCAACGGCGAACCTGTACCCCATGTCCCTGAACGCCTTGAGACGTTCCCTGAATTTGGGATAATCCTTGATGGCTGTCCGCTCCGTGATTTCGATAACGACCTTGGAGGGATCCGGCACGGCCAGCTCGGCTTCCGTAAACGCAGGATCCGTGAAATCATGCGGATCCACGTTCATGAAGAGCAGCTCGCCGTCGGCGAGGTGATCCTTCATGCCAGCCACAGCTTTGGTTCGACACAGCCTGCTCAACTCCCATATCAAATCGGACTGTGACGCTATGTCGAACATGACTTCCGGACTGCGCATGGTTTTCAGGATGCCGCGGGCCAGAGCTTCATATCCAAAAACTTTTCCAGTATCTGCTGAAATGATGGGGTGATAATCGATGTAGATCGATCCGCTGCGCAGAGTTTCACGCAGATCCGTGAGCTTCACTCCAACTTCGCGCGCCTCGAGTGACTTCGATGCCGCTGCAGCTTCGCGCATCGCGCGATATATCTGCCGCTCGAGACGAATCTTGGGATTGTAGTGAACGTGCGCACGCCCGACATAGGTCTCAGCCAGTGCAGCAATGCTGTCACCGTGCTCATGTTCAACCATCGTGGTAATCTGTTCCTGCAGTCGCGACGTGAGCTCAGTGATATCCTCTTCGGTCGCGGCCGAAACATCCTTCGCGGGAATGTGAAAAAGGACGAAGTCGTCGTCGTGCGGATTCGCAACCATCAGCTGCGACAGCATGAGCTCAGACTGCTTGACGAAAGTCCGCATCGCATCAGCGGTAGTTTCGAGCAGTGCATCCAGTTTCTCCCAGCCATAAATGTCTTCGATCTTGGCGTAGCGATCGAAGTTGAAATACAGAACCACGAGTTCTCCGCGGGCCTGGATTTCTTTCCGGAACGAGTCGATCGTGCCGGAGACGGTGGGAAGCTGCGTCAGTTCATCACGGTCTCGGGAATCCATTCTTATCTTGAAGGCTGCAGCATCGCGATGTTGCGTTCGACGGTCGCAGCGAGTTTGGCCAGCTCAAATGGTTTCTCAACGTAATCATCCGCGCCGGTCTGTAGTGCCTGGCGTTTATTCATCCAGTCATCAAGCGCGGTAACCATCACTACGCGGATGTTCTTGCCATGTTTTGGATGCAGCTTCATCTCGCGGCACACCTGCCAGCCGTCGCGTCCGGGCATCATTACATCCAGCAGGACGATTCGCGGCTGCACCTTTTCGAAAAGCGCCATTGCTTCCTCGCCGTCGTAGGCCACCGCAATGGGATAACCTCGCGCCTCGAGATAGTCGCGGATAATGTGTGCATTGTCGGGATTGTCGTCCACGACCAGAATTTGTGGCAGCGACTCCATCGAATTCGTCTCCATAAGGCCTCCGCCAAGAGCGGCGGCAAGTAGTACGCCACAAGTCAGCGGCCCAAAGAGCTAAAGACCAAGACATGCGCGCGACCAACAAGCATATTACACTCGCATGGGAGCTAGCATGTTTTTTCGGGAATGTCTGATTATCGCAGTTCTGGCGGTTCGACTGACTGTAGTGGCGGGTGCGCAGTCCGTTCGGGGCGTGGTCACAGCAGTAGGCGGGGCCGCTA
>JANLYJ010000286.1:0-10656 GCA_031365555.1 Gemmatimonadaceae bacterium
CGGTCGGCTTCATCGAGCACCAGGATTTCAAGATCATCCAGCACGGCGTTCTGACGCTCCATGTGGTCGAGCAGTCTGCCGGGTGTCGCAACAATTACATCAACGCCGCGCCGGAGTTTTTTCTGCTGTGCGTCGAGCGACACACCGCCGAACACCGGCACGACGCGAAGCCCTGAATGCAGTCCGTACTTCCTGAAACTTTCCTCTACCTGCGCTGCAAGCTCGCGTGTGGGTGTGAGGATGAGAGCTCGCACAACGTGCTGCATCTTGTCATCATTCCCGCGGATGTCATCAGGAACCGACTCGAGCAGGCGCTGAATGATTGGAAGAGTGAATCCGGCTGTCTTCCCTGTGCCTGTCTGAGCGAGGCCGATTATGTCGCGTCCGGCGAGTGCGACGGGAATCGCCTCTGCCTGAATTGGAGTCGGATGTTCGTAGCCTGCGTCGCGCACGGAACTGAGCAGCTCCGCAACGAGTCCAAGATCTGCGAATGATTTCCGTTCGATCGTTTCAACTGCCGGTGCGACTGGTTCCGACTTCGCTTTCTCGTCCGCTTTTGTTTTTCTCTTTACCATGTGCTTTCAATATAACCGTGTCACGTGGCTGACCGACGACCGGGCGCCCATAGGCCGCTAATACAACGCAATTAACGGCTCTGCCTCAACAGTCTTACGATCGCGGCATTCACCCTGTCTGGCGTCTCTGAAATTACGAGGTGTCCCGCGCCCTCCACCACAACAGGGTCGGTGCGCAGAGATTTTTTTAGATGCTCACGTGTTTTTTTGCGGCACAGATGATCCCGGGATCCACTCAACACAAGAATCGGGATGTTGTGGGCATCGAGGCCCCCGACATATATCGGACCCCAGTTGAATTCATGCAGCAAGTTTCGAACTGCTGTCGTGAACTCCGGAAACTGCGATGGCGCCCAGTACTCCTCAACTTCGCGCGCGGTTGGGTTCCCGAGCTTTCCGTATGCGAGCCGGAGAAAAATGTGCGTCATCCATCTTGTATTCAACATTCTCCAGACCGGCAGTGACGCGCGCGGACTTATCAGTCTTGCCAATGCAGCGAATGGCAGGCCCGACGTTCCCACGGGTGCAAGCAGCGCGAGCGCGGTTGTACGGCGCGGATTTGCAATTGCAAACCTCAGAGCAAGCGCAGCACCCATCGAGTGTCCGCCCACCGCGAACCTCTTTAGGCCCAGCGTGTCCGCAATAAGTCCGACATGCCGCACCATTGCGGCCGTGTTGTAATTCGAGGAGTCGGCAGGCTTGTAGCTCAGTCCGTGACCCTTGAGATCGGGGGCGATAACGTGGAATCCGGCGTCAGCGATTGCCGAGATGTTCTTGTGAAACGCGAACGCTGAGCATCCCCAGCCATGCAGCAGGATCACCGGAGGATTTTTCTCATCTCCGCGCTGGACGATGCGCACGCTGAAGTCATCGGGCAGCTGCAGGGCGCGAACGCGGTAACCGTCCTCGCCTGCCGGAAACATTTCCTGAGGCGGGAGCTGGCGCTTCATTTCAATTGTGAATTAAATGACTTCGATTTCGCTGCCTAGCAGGCGGGCAATAAGCCCGATGCGGAACGTTACATCGGCCCAGCGAACATCTGCGGTGCGATCCGAGCCCGTTGTGTCCTCGAGCGGGAAGCTAGCCCACACGCGTGGGTTCGACGTAGTCGGAGTGTCTGATCCCTTGTGCGGATGCCACACGCCGTCGCGGTTCCGGTCGTCCACAAATCGCTCGTACATCTTCATCCAGTTCTCGTTTCGCTTCAGCAGGTTCAAGCGCGCCATTGTCTCGAGCCACATCAGCGCGAATGGCACATCAGCTTCAACTGCGTTGCGATGTGGCAGCATGTCGCCAAGAACCATGTGCGGTTGCGTGACTGCCTTTTTTCCGACGAACTGAATTGCCTCTTGGCGCGGAAGCGGACGCGTCAGGTATTCATAGATGCGTTCGATCTCCGTGTACTGCTCCTGCCTGAAGATCGGCATGTGAGCAAGCATCGTCAGGGAGTACAGCGAAGGCGGATGAGCCTCGGGAGCGAGCACATGCTGATTCGCAACGCGGATGAATGGTTTTTCAGCAAGCGGCGAATTGAGAAACGCATCTGTCCGCTCGAGGATTCTACGCGCTGCACCCCGCAAGCGAGGATCCGATTCATATCCGGCCTGAGCGAGCGCAGCAGCAGCGGCCTCGCGCAGAACGAGCCGGCCGCGAATTACAGCGTCATCATCACGCGTTTTGGGGCGGAGCTCGAACAGGTAATTCGGATCGTTGTCTTCCGCGAGGAGACGAAAAAGAATTCGCCGGGCCTGCGCGAGCGGAGGTGAGTCCTTGTCCCATCCATACTCGAGAAGCCGACGCACTGCGTGAATGGTTCCAACGCTGGAAAAATCGTGTGCATTTCTTCCGGGAACGGCGAGCATGCAATCATTCCACGTTCCGTCAGCACTCTGCGCGAGTGCAAGTCGAAGCGCGGGTTTATGTGCGTAGGGAAGCCAGTCGATTTCGCGCATGAAATCCGCGGGCATCTTCGCTACATCAGCTGCCGACCGATACTGAATGGCAGGTGAAGCGTGATCCAACAGCCACCCAAGCGGAAAAGTCACCTTTGGCTGAGGCGCTTCTTCCACTGCTTCTGGGACGACGGTTGGGTCGACTGGGGGAGTTAAGGCTCCCTGGACCACTTCGGAGGCTGAACTGGGTACGGTCAAGCGGGTAAGATTAGCAAGAAATGGCCATCCCGCTAGCGGGAAAGTGTAAGTTGCTATGTACCAACGACTTACAGACTAAACAACATTTTAGCTGATCCACGCGTTCTATAACGGTATGCCTTGCCGAGGTGGCGGGCCAAAAAATTCAGGGAGACAGGATGAGTTTCATTCGCAATGCGATGATAGCGCTCGCAATTGGCGCTGCAATTCCAGCAGCAGCAACGGCACAGGGCCCCGGCGGACAGGGTCAGGAAGGCGGACCGCGTCGCGGTGGCGGCGGCATGCAGATGTTGATGAGAGACATCACGCTGTCAGCTGATCAACAGGCACAGGTCGAGAAGATCGGACTCGCAGCTCGCGAAGAAATGCGCGCGCTCGGACCGATGCAGCCGGGAACTCCGCCGGATTCAGCAACGCGCGCGAAGCGCGATGAGCTGAGAAAGAAGCAGTACGCAGAAGTCCGGAAAGTTCTGACTGCGGAACAGCAGAAGACGTTCGATGCGAACATCGCGGAAATGGAAAAGCGGATGCAGGAGATGCGTCGTAACTAACGACCGCTCTTAGGCTCCAACGCTCCAGTTGTATAACGGCTTCCAGGGTTCCAGAGAATCCAGCTATGGAAGCCGTTGTCATATCCGGCCTTCTTCTGCGCCCGAATCTGTTCCGCGTAATAGTGCGGCGGCCCCAGCGTAAAATCCTGATACCATGGAATCACCTTGGCTGCTCCTGTCACCGCACCGTTCCGACGGCGGATGTCTTTCAGCGAGTGGTCAATGGTTGAATAGGGGTTTCCGTTCGGGTTCGAGATCTTGTAGGTGCCTGGTGCGAAGTGCGACGGATAAATCATCGGCAGCACAACGTCTACTCGATCTGCGAACATTTCCCACCGCTGACCAATCCCCATATCAGTTGTGTCCGTCGCGGTAAGACCGAAGACGTCCGCAGTAATCCTCATGCGCAAAGGCTTCAATAACGTACGAACGTAGCCGAGCTGATCGCGAATTACCTGCGCTCGGACACGTCCATTGGCGAGTGGATACACTGTTTCCGAAACGAGGCGTTTTTCGTCGGGAAAGCGGACGTAGTCGAACTGAACTTCGCTGAACCCGAGGTCGTACGCCTCTGACGCCAGGTCTGCAGCGTACTTCCACACTTCCTTGTTGTGGGGATCCAGCCATGGCTTCCCGTTCTTGTCCAGCCACGGCTGCAAATCACTCTTTCTCTTGATCGCCCACTCGAGCCGCTTCCCGGCAAGCAGCGGATCCTTTGCGACGACGATTCGCGCGATCGGATAAATCCCATGCGCCTGCATCGTATCCAGAATCGCTCGAATCTTTTTTGGAGACATGGCGCGATTGGTGTCGGCACCAATCTCTCTGGCGAGCGGCACGCGCGATGGATAGAGAACGAAGCCGCGGTCATCCTTCACGTCTATGACGAGCGCATTTACCTCTGTCGTCTTCGCCAGCTGAATGAGCTGTCCCATCTTCTCGCCCAGCGCGGCCCAGCGGTTTACGTAAAGTCCGCGCAGTGTGTCAGGCGTTGGGACTCGCTTGATCGACGCGCGCTGCACTGAATCAGCGCGAATAGAATCAGCCTTGGCAGAGCCGCCAAGCGAAGACTGACGCTGATCTGCCCTGGGCAGTGTCTTGGATTTTGCCTTGTCGCCGCATGCTGTCGCGAGCAGGGCAATCGCGATGGCTAGCTTCCGCATGCGAAATGTGAGGCTTGTGACTAGAGCGACGCTCTGACTTCAGCGGCTGCGTCGGACAGGTAACCCAGATCGCGCACAACCGAGTGAACCTGTTGTGTCACCATGGTCAGTCCAGTTGCAGGGCCACCAAGTCCGGCAGACCGATAACGCAGCAACTCGAGCTTCATGCTGCGAAGCAGAGTCCGGCAATTCTCGAGTTTGCCCAGCGCTTCTTCACGTTTGCGCTTGAGGTCCACTACAACGCGACGCTGACGCTTGAGCTGCGCAAGACGACGCACGCGTGATTCGCTTGCGTTGTAGTCGAGCGGATTCGCCTGGTCTTCGAGCTTTGTGATTTCGCTTTCCAGCTCAGCCTCGGATGGCTGCTCTCCGCTGCCATCGATCTCGTCGAGCCGCGACACGAGCTGACGAATCTTCTGGAAGAGAGCATCTGCTGCCGGCGCGACATCCGGCACGTTCGAGCGCTCGCCTTCACCGAGCTGAGCGAGGTGGCGCTGAATTTCGTCACGATCAGATGCAGCCTGCTGAATAGTTCCCGCGTAATGCGAGTTAATCGCCTGATAGTCCACGCCATTATCGGGCGGCTGATTCCGCCCGCCACGGTTTCGTGTTCTTGCGCCCGTCGGCAGCATAGGCTGCCCTGCCGGTATCGGGCTGAAAAGTCCGCCAGTTCCACTTCTCCGGCGTGCGCGATCGCGGACCTGCTCGCGCTTCTTCTCATCGAAGAGTGCGCGGGCGTCATCGATCGTCTCAGCGGCAACATCGACAAACAGGCGGTCGCGCGGCTGACGAAATACATCACGCCAATCGTAACCAGCCTGCCAGAGCTTCGAGTACTGGACCGCCATCGCCACGGTCCACCACACGGTCGCGAAAAAGAATCCGTTGCTGCCGAAAATTCCTGCAGGAATCAAAACGGCGTTCACCGCGATGTAGGGAGCCAGTTTCTTCCTGAACTTGAGAACTTCAGGCGCATTCCACCGCGCATAGTCATCATTGGACGGCGCAACGCGTGCCCCGGACGAATAGCGTGTCGGAAGTGCCGGACTTGGCGCTCTCACCGCCTGATTCGTCCGCAGTGATGGCATGCCACTGTATCGGCTCTGCGATCCCATCGAGTTGTTCATGCGCGGCGGCGGTGCCGGCTGCGCACGTGCAATGAGCGTTGGAATGTCGCCAGTCGAAAGTGCGGTGCTGAGCGAATTCGCATTTGGAAAACGATCTGCGGGATTTTTCTCGAGGCACATCATAACAGCGCGAGAGAGATCCAGCGGAATTCCAGCTGTGCGCTCGTTAACCGGAACAGGGGTCTCCGACAGATGCTTCACGAGCATCATCGGCGTATTTGGAGCGTCAAAAGGCAGCTCACCGCTGAGCATCTGGTATCCAACGACGCCGAGCGAGTACAGATCGCTGCGTCCATCAATCTGCGAATCACCCGCAGACTGCTCGGGAGACATATATGCCGGTGTTCCGATAGCCATGCCCGTTGCTGTCAGGCGGGAATCGCTCGAGTCAGTTAGCGCACGCGCGATACCGAAATCCGTCACCATCGCACGACCGCTGTCGGCATCGATCAGAATATTGTCCGGCTTGATGTCGCGATGGATCACGTTGCGATGATGTGCGTACTGGAGTGCATCCGAAACTTCACGGAGAATCCGGCGAACATCGTCAGGGTCCATGGCACCGCGGTCAGTAATCACCTTGCCGAGATTGTCGCCTGAAATGAACGCCATGACGAAGTAGACGAGATTGTCTTTCTCCTCGACTGTGTAGATCGGGACGATGTTCGGATGACTCAGCTGGGCAGCTGTTTCCGCCTCACGCAGGAATCGCTGCCTGATGTCGCTTCTATAACCGAGCTCTGGAGGCAGAACCTTGACGGCAACCGAGCGCTTGAGGCGGCGGTCCCTTGCACAGTAGACGACACCCATACCCCCGCGACCGATCTCGCTCTCTAGCTCATAGTTTGCAGAGAGAACAGATGATACGTGGGCTTTAAGTTCGTCTTCAGGCGTTATTGGCATAGCTCCGTGTCAACCCGGCAGCAACGAAATTGCTATTCATGCCCGGGTGGCGTAAATCAGCAAGACTGAAATATGCAATCTGATGGGTCAGGTGGGAGCGGAGACGGATGTGTCTCCTGGGTCTCTCCCAAAGTATAGCGTTACGAAAGCGACGCTAGCCTTTGATTTCGTAATGCTAACTCTCCTATCGATACGGTAATGGCACAAAGACAGACGATGCCCGTTCTCCCCCTGCGTGGAACGGTGATTTTCCCCGGACTCACCATGCCCATCGCGGCTGGCCGTCCAGGGACTCTGCGCGCAATTGAAGCCGCCCTGAAAAACGATCGGCTCATCTTCGCCGTCGCCCAAAGGGATAATACGGAAGAGCCCAATCCCGAGATTCTCTATTCCATGGGCGTCATTGCCCGGATTGGCCAGATTCAGCGCGGTCTTGGCGGTGTGCAGCTCCTGCTTCAGGGCGAACAGCGGGCGACTTCACTGCAGTATTCCACAAACGAAGGCTATCTCAGCGCGGTCGTAGTTCCCGCCGAGGAGATGGTGCCGCCCGACCTCGAAGACCCTGCTTTCACTGCACTTCAGAAAGAAACCCGTGAGCGCGCCGCCGAACTGGGCGAGCGCCGTGGTCTTCCCGAAGAAGTGGTGCACCAGGTTCTCGATTCAGTTACCGAGCCTGGAAAGTTCGCTGACCTGGTCGCAGGATACATCGATCTTCCAGTTCCCGAAAAGCAGGGTCTCCTTGAAACGCTCAGCGTCGAGGACCGTCTGCGACGGGTTCTGGTTCAGGTCCAGCGTCAGGTAGGCCTGCTCGAGGCCCAAGAAGACATCAAGTCGCAAGTTCAGGAAGAGCTCGGCGAGCGTCAACGCGAGATGTACCTGCGCGAGCAGCTGAAGGCGATTCAGAAAGAGCTCGGCGACGACGATCAGTCCAAGGAAATCACCGAGCTGCGCGACAAACTATCGAAGCTTGTGCTTCCGAAAGACGCACGCGCTGAAGTGGAGCGTGAGCTCGGGCGCCTCGAGCGCGCTGGCCGTGAATCGATGGAAGCTCAGGTCATCCGTACCTATCTGGAATGGATGGCGGAGCTGCCGTGGAGTGACAGGTCAGATGATCAGCTAGAACTAAACAACGCGGCAACCGTTCTCGAAGAAGATCACTACGGTCTCAAGGACGTAAAGGATCGCGTGCTCGAGTTCCTTGCTGTGCGTCAGCTCCGCGCAAAGCAGCTCGCTGAAGAGGTGGAGACGACTGGCGAAGTTCCGGTAGCACGCCTCAAGGCAGACAAAGATGAAGCGACACCCTCTTTAAAGGAGAGCGAAGACGACGACCGGCCGATAACCGATTCTTCGGAAGCGAAGTCTCGCGCGATGGCGCGCGGTCCAATTCTCCTTTTCGTTGGACCTCCAGGCGTTGGCAAAACATCAATCGCGAAATCCATAGCGCGGTCGCTCGGACGGGAGTACGTGCGCGTTGCGCTGGGTGGAGCACGCGACGAAGCAGACATTCGCGGACACCGCCGCACATACGTTGGTGCGATGCCGGGCCGGATCATCCAGGGAATGAAGCAGGCCGGGAAAAAGAATCCGGTGTTTCTTCTCGACGAAGTTGACAAGCTTGGCCAGTCGTTTCAGGGAGATCCTGCAAGCGCACTGCTCGAAGTCCTCGACCCTGCGCAGAATGACACATTCACCGATCACTATCTCGGCGTTCCATTCGACCTGAGTGAAGTGCTGTTCATAGCGACTGCGAATTTCATTCAGAACATTCCAGGACCACTGCTCGACAGAATGGAAGTCGTGGATTTCGCTGGCTACACAGAGCGCGAGAAAGCAGAGATTGCCAAGAAATACCTGCTGCCGCGTCAGCTTGAAGATTCCGGATTGTCAGACAAGAAAATCGAGTTCACCGACGAAGCGATCATGGCGGTTGTGTCGAGCTACACTCGCGAAAGCGGCGTGCGTCAGCTTGAGCGCCAGATCGGTGCTGTTGCGCGGAAGCTGGCGCGAAAAATTGCTTCAAGTGAAGAGATCGATCATCGCGTTACCCATGAGATGGTGCGTGAACTGCTCGGCAGACCCAAGGTTCACCCGGAACACATCAACGAGCAGAACGAAGTTGGTATTGCGACCGGTATGTACTACACGCCGATGGGTGGCGACATCATGTTCGTTGAAGCATCGATCCGCAGATACTACGGGAATCGCATGTCGGACAATGAACAGACCGGCCCGGGCGGAGCAGTCTCACTAATTCTTACGGGTCAGCTCGGCGACGTAATGAAGGAGTCTGCACGTGCAGCTTTCACTTACGCGACCAGCAACGCGAGCAGTCTTGGAATTCCCCGGGACCGGCTCGGCGCAATTGAAGCACACATTCACGTTCCCGCGGGTGCGATTCCAAAAGATGGCCCGAGCGCAGGACTGGCCATCGCAACCGCGCTGGTTTCGGAAATGTCAGACCGTGCAGTGCGGCGGGACGTTGCGATGACTGGCGAGATCACGCTGCGCGGACGTGCGCTGCCGATTGGGGGGCTGAAAGAAAAAGTGCTCGGTGCACACCGCGCTGGAATCACGACCATCATTATTCCGAAGGGCAACGAAGCCGATATCGACGATGTTCCCGAGGAAGTGAGGAAAGTTCTGACCTTTCATGCGGTCGAGAACTTGAATCAGGTGCTCGAGATCGCGCTCGTTCCGAAGGAAGAGGCGGAGCCGGAAGCACGTCAGCCTTTGGAGATCGCCGGGGCCGCGTAGCGCAGTGAAGGAGTTGCTGGATGCCCACTGCGCAGAGCTCGGAAATTGTCGTCGCTGCGAGTTATCGGCTGGAATTCGGCCGATAGTCGCAGGGGCGCGCGATCCGAGAGTGATGCTTGTCGGACAAGCTCCTGGAAGAGTAGAAGCTGAAGGCGGGAAGCCTTTCGCGGGTCGCGCAGGGAAAACGCTATTTCGGTGGCTGGAGCGCGCGGGAATAGATGAAACGACTGCGCGCGAAAATATTTATATCGCTGCAGTGACGCGGTGTTATCCCGGACCACATGCGGGCGGGCGCGGCGATCGCGTTCCGACACGCGCAGAACAGGAACAGTGCGGTGACTGGCTGCAGCGCGAGCTGACCATCATCAGGCCACGGCTACTCATTCCTGTTGGCCGGCTTGCAATCGAGCAATTTCTTCCGCCGATTCCCCTCGACCAACTGATTGGAAAGGTTCACCAGGTTAAGCATGCGGGCGGGACGTCGCGTGCCATTCCACTGCCGCATCCGTCGGGGGCGAGCAGCTGGGTGCACATGCCTGGCAATAAAGCCCTGGTCGATCGCGCGCTTCAGTTAATCAAGGCGGAGTTGGAGTCGCTTCAGATCTTCCGTCCCGCGATGCACGAGGCGCAGACTTATGCATGCTCTTCATAGCAGGTCATCACATCCAGTAAGGCCGCGCTCGAGAGCCTTGGGAGAAAAAATGAGCAACCCTGCAGCATTCCCCTACGAAACGCATCTCGACATAAAGCACGGCTCACTCGAGCTGATAAACATTCCAGCTTCGGTTGCGGCAGTCACACACCCCTGGTTCAACCAAACGTTGTGCAGGGTCAACGAGTCGGTTGTGCGTCTCGGTGTCGTAAAAGGCGAATATCACTGGCACAAACATGACAACGATGACGAGTTCTTTTATGTCGTTGACGGCTTGTTCATCATCGACATGGAAGACCGCAGCGTCGAGCTGAGTGCCGGACAAGCCTTCGTCGTCCCCAAAGGTGTGCGCCATCGCCCGCGCGCGCCGGAGAAGACCGTGATTCTAATGGTGGAGAACGCCGGGATCATCCCAACCGGCGACGCATAGCGCGGCACGACGCAGTGCCAAACGTTTTCTTTTACAAGCTCATCCTTAGTTGTACTATTTGGCGCACCCTCCCAACTAGGAGTTAAAAGCGTGGCCATCAACACTGGAAAAGTTGCAACTGCCGGAATTGGAGCAGGCGTAGTTCTCGCAGCCATTGATTGGGTTGTCATGAAATTCGTAACGGGCCCTGCGATGGTCGCAGACATGAACGCTTTCAAACCTGGTCTGGGTGACACAATGAACGCGCCAGGCGCATGGATGCCCATGGTATTCATGGACATCGTGATGGGAATTATCATCGCCTGGCTTTATTCGGCTATTCGTCCCCGTTTTGGACCTGGCATGAAGACG
>JANLYJ010000288.1:0-10302 GCA_031365555.1 Gemmatimonadaceae bacterium
CTTACTGCACTGCCTCGATCCGGCCAGTGGATGCTTTGGGTAAAGCGAGTATTTGCGGTGATCTTATTCGGCGCCGCGGAGTATTACCTGATTCAAACAGGACAGCTGCTACTATGAAAAAAATCCTCACCGGCATTTTGATTGCCACATTTGCGTCAACAGCTTCACTTAGCGCGCAGGATCTTGGGATCCAGGTCGGAAAACGCGCTCCGGGCGCTATAGTCAAAGACCTGAACGGTAAGAACGTTGATCTCGGATCTTATATCGGCAAGACGCCGGTGTTCATCGAGTTCTGGGCTACATGGTGCGGCAACTGTCAGCACCTCGAGCCTTCACTCCTTGCGGCGCAAAAGAAATACGGCAGGACCGTGCGCTTTATAGGAGTCGCGGTTTCGGCGAATCAATCCCGGGAGCGGGTCGGCTTGTACGCCACCCGGCACAAGCTCAAGCACGCCATTCTGTACGATGATGAAGGCAACGCGACTGATGCGTACGATGTGCCTGCAACTTCTTACATAGTTGTCGTCAACAAGCAGGGCAAAGTCGTTTACACTGGCGTCGGCGGCGACCAGAACATCGAAGCAGCGATCAGAAAAGCTCTCTAGGAGCTACTTGGTCGAGTCCTTTGCAGGCGGCGCGAGCTTGTCGATAGCGTCGGCGAGGTCAGTGTACGATTTCTGGACGAGCACCCGGAACGGTTTCGCTGTGTAAGTGATTCGTCCGTCGGGACCGATCACATAAAGCGAACGATCGTCCAGCTTCCTCGCACTGTCGTGCGCCGCATACATGGTCCCGACTTTGCCGGCTTGATCGCTTGCAAAGAGCATCGGGAAATCCTTCTCACGAGCCCATGCTGCAAGCGTGGTATCAGCGTCAACGCTGATGCCGATTACTACAACCTTGCGGCCGTTGTTGAAGATCGTGGCGTACTGATCACGGTACGCCTCCATTTGAAGCGTTCAGCCCTTGGTGCGCGCCTGATAGAAAAAGGCGAGCACGACGGTCGATCCCCTGAAATCACTCAGCTTGATCGGATTCCTGAGCTGCCCGTAACGGGTCGCGCCCGGCAGAGTAAAGTCAGGTGCCAAATCGCCGATGGCAGGTGCAGGGGCGGGAATGACCTGCTGGCCACCGGAAGGGGATGCTGAAAAGACCATTCCAGCAAGGAAAATGGCTGCAACTCGTGTTTTCATGGCTCCCCCAAGTGGTAGTAGGTCGAAACCTAACCGCTTTTTCCGGCGTAGTGCCTACACCAATAGAATAGCCTTTCAAACCCAATGCATCCAGCCACTGTCTTATCCGGCGGAATACCCGATACCTCCGGAGGAATAATGCGGTCCATTCTAAAGTCTGCCGTACTCATTGCGGCAATAGTTCCTGCTGTCGCAAACGCCCAGTGGAGAGATGACGCTTACACGGCTCCGCGAAACGCGACAGTTAGTGCCAGCGGTGCCAGAAAAATTGAAATCGACGCGTCTGCCGGTTTCCTGCGCGTGAAAGGCTCAGCCAGCTCCGAAGTAAAAATTACCGGACTCGCCCGCGCCTCCAGCCAGAAGCTGCTTTCAGAAATCAAACTGATCGCCGAGCGACGTGGCGAAGTAGTCTACATCAAGGCTGACATCGAAGAGAGAAACAACAACTGGGGCGACAACTACTACCGCGCTCTCGATCTGACGATTGAGGTTCCTTCCACAATCGCACTCGAGGTCAAGGATGGAAGCGGAGAAGTCGAGATCAGCGGAACTGCTGGTGTGCGCCTGACCGATGGTTCAGGCTCGATCGACATGTCGAACATTGGCGGCGCCGTCGACATCGAGGACGGGTCGGGGGGAATTCAACTCCGCAATATCCGCGGAAATGTCGACATTAATGATGGCTCGGGAGAGATCATCGCTCGTGGCGTAACCGGTAACCTGGTCATCGATGACGATGGCTCCGGTTCCATTGAAGGCTACGACGTGAGTGGCTCGTTCACCGTTCGCAACGACGGCTCGGGCGGCGTCAAAGCCGACGGCGTCGGCGGTGATTTCGATGTTCGCAGCAAAGGCAGCGGGGGCGTTAGTTACTACAACGTGAAAGGCAGCGTAAGAATTCCCGATGACGACCGTCGTTACCGGAGAAACCGCAACTAGACAAAGATGATCAACACTCGCTCGCTTAGATGGTTCGGACTGTTTGCCATGTGTTTTTTCGCAGGATCTTCCTGCGCACATGATCGCGTTTCGGGATTGAAGACTGCGACCATCGGGGCGACGGGTGTGAAGTTGATCAGGATTGTTTCGAAAGGCGGAGTACTTAAAGTCGACGGCAGGATCGGAGACTCCGTTGCGACCGTACGCGGTCGCGCACTGGCTTCGAGTCAGCGTGTTCTTGCGCAGATAGGCCTGACTGCAACACGGTCGGGAGACGTAATAACGATCCAGCCGCGCCTCCCTCGCAGCAGCTGGTTCTCGTGGGGGAACAGTCTCGCAATGCTGGACATGTCGATCACGGTTCCGGCCGGCATTCCGATCGAGATAACTGACGGCAGCGGCGATATTGTTGTTCGAGGCGTTGGACCGGTTGCAATCACCGACGGATCAGGCGGCATTGACGTTCAGGGGGTAACCGGAACAGTGAACATCCGGGATGGCTCGGGCGACATCAACATCCGGGGTGTTGACGGCAATGTCACAGTCACCGATGGCTCGGGCGGAATCATGGTCGCGAATGTCACTGGCGACCTGAGTGTTCCGGACGACCGCTCGGGATCGCTCACAGTGGAGCGAATCGGTGGGAGTGTGCACGTAAGGGATAAAGGCAGTGGCGCGCTGAGCGTCGCACATGTCGGCAGTGATTTTACTGTTGGAGAAAAAGGCAGCGGATCCATACGTTATGAGGACGTGCGCGGCAGAGTTGCCGTGCCAAGCAAGCAGTAAGACCATCTCTCGCGGGTTTCAAATGACGACATCGATCCTGGCAGCCGATGCATCCCCCTCTCGTTCGGAGGCCCGTGCCGGGATCGACAGCCTCTCCGTCACGCTTTACGCGGTGCTCGCCTCGTCACTCGCCATTGTCATTGGCCTGATCTGGGACATCTCGTGGCACCGCTCGATCGGCCGGGATTCGTTCTGGACATTGGCCCATGTACTCGAGCAGGTAGCAGCAATTGTAACGGGGCTCACCTGCGGCTGGCTCGTACTCAAAACCACCTTCGCGGGATCGGTGGAAGAAAAAGCGCGCACCGTTCGCTTCTGGGGATTTCGCGGCCCGCTCGGCGCCTGGGTTTGCATCTGGGGCACGCTGATGATGATCACCTCCGCGCCGTTTGATAACTGGTGGCACAACGCCTACGGCCTGGACGTCGAGATCCTCAGCCCTCCGCATTCGATTCTCGGACTGGGAATGATCGGCATCCAGCTGGGTGCGCTCATAATGATTCTCGCGGCCCAGAATAGGGCGTCCGGCGCTGAGTCCAGAAAGTTCGGTTCGCTCTTTGTGATTTCAGCCGGGGTAATGCTCTGTATGGGCGCGGTGTTCACGCTGGAACTGGCATCGATGGGAAATGAAATGCATTCCGTCGTCTTTTATCGGGTCGTCAGCATCGCATTTCCGATCTTCCTCGTAGCAATAGCGCGCGCGTCGCACTTGAAGTGGGCTGCAACCTGGGCTGCGCTCGTATACATGGGCATCAATATTCTCATGGGTTGGGTGCTGCAGCTCTTTCCCGCAACGCCGCTGCTTGCGCCCATTTATCACCCTGTAACGCATATGGTACCGCCGCCATTCCCGCTGCTGCTCGTCCTGCCGGCAATCGCGATCGACCTGCTCACGCACCGATACCGCCAGATCAACGGGTGGATTGCATCAATCCTCTTCGGCGCGACTTTCCTTGTCGTTATGCTCGTCACTCACTGGCCTTGGGGAAACTTCATGATCTCACCGCTGGCCAGGAACTTCGTATTCATGGCAGACCAGTGGTCGTACACGGAGCGACTCGGTGAATTCCGGTATCGTTTCTGGAACGTCGCATCAAGCCCCCTCGTCTTCGCGAAAGGAATGTTCCTCGCCCTTGTCTATGCAGTTACTTCGGCGCGCCTCGGCATCTGGATTGGAAATGGCCTCGCCCGGGTGAAGCGCTAATGCGTGTACACAAGCTCTTTGCGCATTCAGCTCTTGTTACACTCCTGATTCTGGTTTGCTCTGCGCACATCGGAAGTCCCGACGCGTGGTATTCAGGGAGCGCGGGTCCGTATCCGATCGAGGTTCAGGTCGCAGCGCCAAACGTTGTGCCCGGTATCGCGAAGATCTCGATCCTCGTCAGGGGTGAAGGCGTTCAGCAGGTAACGGCTTCAGTCAACAAGTTCGACGCAACCGCCGCATCACCGCCACCGGATGTTGCAGAGCGTGATGGGAAAAATCCCGAGCTGTATCGAACGGATCTTTGGGTGATGTCGGGCGGATCGAATGCCGTGACTGTAAAAGTGACCGGCACCAGGGGCTCCGGTGTCGCAGTGATTCCTGCAGTCGTTGTTGCGACCAAAGTGCTCCAGATGGACAAGCCCATGGGTTTCGGTCTCGCCGCCGTGGGACTTTTTCTCCTGATTGGAGCAATCACGATTGTCGCGTCAGCCGCCAGGGAGAGTGTGCTCGATCCAGGTCAGGAGCCTGATGCAAAGCGGCGAAAGATTTCCCGCATAGCTGCGAGTGTGGCCACAGTTTTTCTTGCCACAATCCTATTCGGTGGATGGACCTGGTGGAACAGTGAAGAGAACAATTACAAGGGCAGTCTCTTCAAGCCGCTGACTGCAACCGCAGCCACGCTAAAAAATGCTGACGGCCTGAGTGTAACGATGTCGATCGCGGAGTCTTCATGGATTAAGCGCCGAGACTCGGTGTGGCTGAGGGCGAGGGGCCGGAGCACGTTCAGTCCGCTGATTCCTGATCATGGAAAGCTGATGCACCTGTTCGTCATTGGCGGGCCGGAAAATGTTGCGTTCGCTCACCTGCATCCTGTCACAGCCGACTCGGTGACGTTCAGTTCGCTGCTGCCAGCCCTGCCTCCTGGACATTACCGCGCATTCGGCGACATCGTGCACGAAAGCGGGTTCAGCCAGACACTTTCATCGTCCTTTGAAGTTCCTGCCGGAGTCGACCAATCCGCACGACTCACAGATCCAGATGATGCGATGCTTGTGCGGCCCGCGGCAAACGGCATTACGGAGGTCAAGCTCGAGGACGGCTCCACACTTAAATGGCAGACTGCGTCAACTGATCGCAAATCAGGGGTAGAAGCTGGCCTGCGTTTCTCTGTTTTGGGAGCCGATGGAAAGCCAGTCGCGGTGCAGCCCTACATGGGAATGGCGGGTCACGCTGTCGTAATGCGGGAGGATGGCGCAGTGTTCGTGCACCTTCATCCGAGCGGTACGGTTTCCATGGCCTCGCAGATGGCGCTGACTATGCGCCAGCCCGGTGACAGCGTTGCCGGAACTCTGAGTAAGCGATTGGCCGGGATGAGCGCGATGCCGTCGCCGGCGGCCGAGTCGCTTTCTGGCGAGGCGATCACTTTTCCCTATGCTTTCCCACAGCCTGGCAACTATCTCGTCTGGGTGCAGGTAAAACGGGACGGCAAAATTCTGTCTGGCGCATTCCGCGTGATGGTTAAGAGCTGATTCTCGGCTTCGTACCCTTGAGCGCGTTTGTTGCAAATGGAAACCGTGTGCGAATACCGGTTTCCATTCTTGCTTTGCTGACCCTCCTTTCGACGGGCTGCAAGCGTGACGGAGGTTCTTACAACTTCGACGACGCCAGCGAGGAAGCCCAACAGGCAATCGCCGCGAACGTCGAATTCGTTCTCGATGAGTCGACTTTCCAGAAATGGGAGCGGGCGCAGGCCAACCTGGAAAAACTTCCGGCTGGCGAGCTCGACAAGACACCTGATCCCGGCGGCGCGGATCCGGTAGCGCGCGGAATCCAGAGACTGGAATCCAGCCCCCAGGCGCGCCGAGCGATCGAGTCATCGGGACTTTCCGTAAAGAATTTCGTGCTCGCGACCGTCGCCCTGGCTCAGGCGGTAAAAGCATCGCGCGGTGGAGTTCCTCCTACTGTTGGCGCAATCGCATCGAATGTTCGATTCGTTCTTGCGCACGCTTCGCGGGTTGCCAATCGCGGCGCAGCCAGTGTATGGGTGCCCCCATCTGAACTGTCAGAAGAAGAAATCGCCGCGATGGAAGCGACCCGCGCTGACACCATAGATCACAGCGACCGAAGTGACCGGGAGACGAATACGGAAACTCAATCCGGGCAGGTCATTACGACTCCTCCTGAGCCGCCGCCAGTTCCGCGAGATACATCCGGCAGCAGTGCACCGCCGACCAGCGATTCAGTTACAGCTCGTCGTCCCTAGGTCGGCAGACAAATACGGACAGCTCGCGTTGTCCGTTTTCTTGGGCTACAGGTAGAACGTGCCCGATGAAACTAGTACGCTTTGTCCGCCCACGTGCACCGCACTGACCTTCCCGCCATGTCGCTCGACCTCGAGCTCGATCCTGCTCGGCCGACCCATCTCAACACCCTGAAAAATTGTCCAGTGCAGCGATGAGTCACCCGGGACGGCGCGTGAAGTAAGAAATCCGCTGAGTGCGGCAGCCGCACCCCCGGTCGCCGGGTCTTCAGCGATGCCAAGGCCAGGCCCAAACATTCTCGCTCTGACAGTTCCCGGTGCAATTGGCTCCTTGTCTCCGCCAGCGCTCCAAGAATCCTGTGTTACAAGGTACAACTCGGGAATACGCGCACTCTTTGAAAGGGAATCCCACACGACTGACTGAACGCGTGCATTCGCCAGCGCTTCTGCATTGCGCAGTGGGACGACCAGAAAGGGAACTCCACACGAGTGAATCTCGGGGCGGAGCGAGTCGTTGAGAACTTCCGTTTCGTTGAGGCCGAGCAGTTTCGCAAAGTCGGCGGCACTGATCGGAGAGTCGGTTCTTTCCGGTAGACGCGCAGTTGTGAGCTGGGTGAATGTTGGCTTGCCGGGTGTGCCTCGAATGAGCACCGGCACTGGTCCCACACCTTCTTCCAGTACGATGCGTTCTTCACCGCCGCCAAATGGGATCTCGCCTGTCGCTGCAAGAACGAATGCAGTGCCCACGGTAGGATGCCCTGCAAATGGAAGCTCCGCGCCGGGCGTAAAGATCCGAATTCGGCGCGAGTGTGTTTTTTCGGCAGCGGGGAAGACGAACACCGTCTCTGAAAAATTGAACTCTCGCGTGATGGACATCATCTGCGCTTCGGAGATTCCCGTTGCTTCAGGGAACACAGCCAACTGGTTTCCGCCGAACATTTCGTTCGTGAAAACATCGACTGTGTGATAGCGGTAAGACATCAGGTCTTCCAGGTCATTCGTCGTCCTCGAGCAGTTTCAGCGCGGATTTCTTTTCCGGTCGCACCTGATCCTCGGTGCACTGGGAAGGCGCCTTGTCAGGCCTCCAGCGGAGAAACTTAGTGCCGTGCCGGAATCGGCCGCCGGTGAAATGATCGTACTGAACTTCCGCTACGAGTTTCGGCGCGAGGGGATTCCATTCCGCTGACCGCTCAGTGCTCCAGCGACTGGGCCCGCCGGGCGCGTTTCCCGTAAAGCCTGGCGGCTCGATAAGCTGCTCGACCAGTTCTGTGAGCGCTTTCTTTTCGGCAGTCTTGAAGCTCGACGAAAAACCGACATGATTCAGAAGTCCCTGCCTGTCGTAAAGTCCGAGCAGCAGCGAACCGATCACTTTGCCTTTCGAGGCATAGCGGAATCCGCCGACCACGCAGTCTGCTGTGCGGAGATGCTTCACCTTGACCATTCCGGTGCGCTCACCCGCCTGATAGCTCAGGTCGCGGCGTTTGGCGATCACTCCATCGAGTCCGCCTCCTACATTCTTGAACCACTTTTTGACTACGGAGAAATCCGTTGTTGCCGGCGAAAGCTGGACATGAGTGTCATTGAAGTTCTTTGCTGCAAATGTCTCCAGGGTGTGGCGCCGCTCGTCCAGAGTCGCACCTACCAGCGATTTTCCCCGGTCGTCAACGAGCAGGTCGAAAGCGATGAACAAACCTGGAGTTTCGGACGACAGTTTTTTGATGCGCGAAGCGGCTGGATGAATGCGCATCAGCAGATCGTCGAATGAGAGCTTGCCGCCGATTGGAATGACAATCTCGCCGTCCAGAACGAAACGCTTCGACGGAAGACGGAGCATTGCCGCGACCATTTCCGGGAAGTATCGAGCGAGTGGCTGTCCTGCTTTTGACTGAAGCTCGACGTCGTCTCCGTCACGAAATGCGAGACACCGGAAGCCGTCCCACTTGGGCTCATACTGCCACTGATCGCCCTTGGGTATCTCGTCTCGAGTCTGTGCCTCCATCGGATAGAATGGCGGTTTGATTGGTAAGCTCATGGGGATCGTTGGTTTGACGCTGAGTCAGTCTGCGACAAGCTGGATGGTGTTGCTGACGAATATCCTGACATTCTCGAGCGGTTTGCCCGCAAAATTGACAAGGCAATGCCTGCCTGAGGGGTTACTTTACATATAGCAACCAAGCCACCCCTTTACACAACTATGGCCAAAGAAGAACCAATCGAGCTCGAAGGCACCGTAACCGAAGTTCTACCTGACGCGACCTTTCGCGTCCAGGTCGCAAATGGACATGACGTTCATGCGACCATTGCCGGGAAAATGCGCCGCTTCCGCATCCGTGTCCTTGCAGGCGATCGCGTTACGCTTGAAGTGTCCCCCTACGACCTGACCCGCGGCCGGATCACCTTCCGCCATAAGAACTAGCCTGCGCTACTGGATGTAACGCAGGATGTCGTAGACGTAGCGGAGTCCGAAAGCCACATTCTCGCGCGAAAGCCTCTCGTCGTTTCCGTGGATCCCGCGCTGCCGTTCTGGCTGTTCAATTCTGAACGGATCGATCGCGTAAGTAATGATGCCCAGCTTTCTGTAGGTCGGACGGTCTGTCGCTCCGGTCTGCATCGGCGTAGTGACGAACGCTCCCGGCTCGCGCTCAAGCGCCGCCTTCTCGATTGCGCGGAAAAGGTCTGTATCGATTGGACTTTCCAGCGGAGCCTTCGGCTGAAGGATCGTGCTGAAATGCACAGCCGTATCGCCAACAATTCGCTTCAGCGTTGCCAGCATCTGAGCGGGATCGGTATCTGGCAATAGCCGCACATCCAGCTCTGCGCTGGCTTCGGCTGGAATGACGTTGGTTTTGTTGGACCCGTTCAGGGCTGTGAGCGAAATGGTGTTTCGCAGATACGCATTCCAGTAGACATCACTTAGAATCCAGCGTTTGGCAGCAGGATTTTTCAGTGCACTCGCAACGTCTGCGAGCCACACCTTCTGTGGCTGCGGGTAGAGCCGCGAAATGTCACGGAAATATTTCTGGACTCCCGGAGTTACGTGCATCGGTGTTTCGTACTTCGCGATCTTGTCGAGCGCCGCTACCAGGCGTGGAACAGGATTGTTCTGCGTCGGGCGCGACCCGTGTGAAGGAATGCCCTTAACTGAAAGTTTCTGCCAGAAAGTGCGCTTCTCTGCAACTCCGACAGCGAAGTACTGCACTTTGCCATTCTTTACCGAATTCTCCGTGGCCTCAGTGATGAGGTATTCCACGTCCTTCAGCAGGTCGGCGTGATTGTTCACGAACGCGAGCCCGCCGGTTGAAGTGAACTCTTCGTCCGCATTGGCGATGTACACGATGTCGCGATTGAGCGTGACACCTGAGCGCTTGAGAGCGATCATGGCCATGAGATGCATGATGCCTTCACCCTTCATGTCGATTGCGCCGCGTCCCCAGATGTAACCGTCTTTCACCAGTCCCGAAAAGGGATCGACCGACCAGTACTGCCGGGTAACCGGCACGACGTCCATGTGATGCAGAAGCGCAACCGCACGCTTGCTGCCATTTCCTTTCAATCTTGCGTACAGGTTTGCGCGTCCCTTTCCGAGCACCACCGTATCCATGATGGTCGCCTCGATTCCTTCGCGATCGAGGATCTGTTTCAGAAACCGGGCTGTCTCGATCTCATTTCCGGGCGGGTTCGACGTGTCGATCCTGAGGTAGTCAATCAGAATCTTTTCAGTTTCGGCCGTGATCGCTGGCCAGTCAGGCGACGACGATTGCCCATTGGCCGAACTGGCAAAGATTCCCGCAACGAACGCAAAGCCTAAAAGACGAGAGGTCGAGCGCATCTGAATTCCTGTGTTGGGTGCAGACTGGAAATTACGGGTTGGAACCATGGGACGGCAAACTGCAACTGCAATTGCCGCAGAGACCTCAGAA
>JANLYJ010000315.1:0-2110 GCA_031365555.1 Gemmatimonadaceae bacterium
GGACGCGGGCGCCGACCTGCGCGCCGTGCAGGAGCTTCTTGGACACGCGTCCATTTCCACGACTCAGATTTACACGCATACGAGTGTTGAGCGCCTGAAGCAGGTTTACGAGAAGTCACACCCGCGCGCATGATGCAGCAGGTCCAGGTTGGCGTCGGTGTCCTGATCGTTCGTGGAAACCGGATTCTGCTGGGAAAGCGGAGAGGCAGTCACGGAGCCGGAACCTGGGCTCCGCCGGGCGGGCACCTCGACTTCGGTGAAACCATTGAAGATTGCGCGCGACGCGAAGTGCTCGAAGAAACTGGCATTGTCATTCGCGATATCCAGCGCGGACCCTACACCACAAACGTATTTCCCGAAGTTAACCGCCACTTTGTGACTCTGTTCGTCACTGCAACGGATAGTGAAGGAGAGCCAACGCTGCTGGAGCCGGCAAGGTGTGACGGATGGGAGTGGCATTCCTGGAACGAACTTCCGACTCCATTGTTTGAACCGATGCATTCCCTTTGTAAGAGTGGCTTCACCTTGGAGCAGCGATGACCGAGATACTGTTTATATGTGAGCACGGTTCTGCCAAGAGCGTAGTTGCCGCCGCTCACTTCAATGATCTTGCTGCAGAGAGTGGCCTCCCGGTGCGCGCGATTTCGCGTGGAACGGATCCGGATGATGCCATTCACCCAGCCGCGCTTCGCGGTTTGGCGTTGGACGGACTGGGAGCGGCCTCTGCACCAGTCCGCCTTTCAGACGCCGACCTCGACGCCGCACAACGGGTAGTCTCCTTCTCGGACCTGCCGCCGGAATACAATGGCCGAGTCCGACCGGACATCTGGACAGTGCCCGCTGTTAGCGAGAACTACGAAAGCTCGCGTGATGCGATTGTTACCCGGGTTCGCGTGCTCATCGGCGAGCTGACGGCCAAGTAGTTGCGCACTCGCGTACTGGGTGTAGAGTACAGTCTATATGGGTGACAAAAGACACCACTGGGTAGTACGCCTTACGCATTGGATCAATGCAATCGCCGTCACTGTAATGGTGGGGAGCGGGCTTCGCATTTTCAACGCGTATCCTAGATTTGCCCGCAGGGGAGAGACTTTCTGCTGCTATCCCTTCGAAGGCAAGCGCATTCCCGCTGTATTCACATTTGGCGGATGGCTCGGCGGCGCGCGAAACTGGCACTTCGCAATGATGTGGCTGCTTGTTGCGAACGGCCTTCTCTATCTTGTCTTCATCTACTTGCACGGTGAATGGCGCGACCTGGTTCCACGACAAGGCGATCTGCGCGACACCAGGGAGATGATTCGGTTCTACCTTGCGCGGCGCAAGGACCATCCCATCCAGGGAAAGCACAACGCGCTGCAGAAGACCACTTATTTCGTTCTGCCAATTCTCGGGATTATTACAGTACTGTCCGGTATTGCGATCTGGAAACCTGTGCAGCTCGCGCTGCTTACCGATCTTTTCGGCGGATACGTATGGGCGCGGTATTGGCATTTTCTCTGTATGTCGCTAATCGTCTTACTGAGTGTGATTCACGTCTTCATGGTTTTCGCGGTCGATCCATATTCGATTCGGTCCATGGTAACGGGCGGCTATGACGAGTCACTTTCACCCGAAGCACGAAACGCCCGTCCATTCCAGAACCTGCTCCCGAAGAAAAAGGAGGACCGGACATGATTCTTCGCCGCGACTTTCTGGTCAGGGGGGCAGCTGGTCTTTCTGCTGCGTTCCTGGCAGCCTGTGATTCGCGCGGACCCGATGGTGCGCAAAAGCTTCTCAGGTACGCCGAGCGAAAGAACGAATCTCTGGAGCGAGCGCTGCTAAGGCACACGTCACAGGATGTCACGCGGGGAGGGGCTTTTCCTGCGGGTGAGAAACTTCCTGCGTACTTCATTTCCAAAACAGTACCGGTGTGGGATGAAGCGCAGCGCGGAAAGTGGTCAGTGGAGATTTCCGGGCTGGTGGACAAGCCAATGCGTCTCACGCTCGATGACCTTCTGAAGCTGCCGCGGAAATCGGAGCGCGTGAATCACTATTGCGTGGAAGGCTGGACTGCGGTCGAAACATGGACCGGCTGTTCATTGCGCGAAATCGCCGCGCTCGTCGGCGTGCA
>JANLYJ010000328.1:0-2665 GCA_031365555.1 Gemmatimonadaceae bacterium
TCTTCTCGCTGCTGCCAAACTCACTCCGGTTCCTGTCGAGGAGCTCAGGCCATACCTGGCGTCGGGCAACGCGTCGCACGTGTGGGCTGCGTCCTATGCAATCGGTCGCGGGCGCGCAGTCGCAGGTGCGCGCGACATGATTGCGCTGGCCGACAACAAGACCGTCGCTTCGACATGCCGCGCATGTAATCCTGTCGAATCCGAGATCGCATACTACAACAACACCCTTGGTGCACACCGCGCACGCGCCGAAGCAGCGCGTACTCTGATCAAGCGCGTCACGGGCGATTCACTTTCAGCCCAGGCCATTGTAGCGCTCAAGCATTTCATGAAGGATGCGCATCCCCACGTTCGCATCAACGCGGTGCGTTCACTGTCCACCTATGGGGCTGCTGTCAGGTCGGAGGTGATCGCTGCCACCAATGACAGAGATCCCAATGTTCGGATCGCGGCGGTACAGGTAGTTGGTGGGGTGCTCGATACAGCGCGCGCAGGGTGGACGGGCATCTGGATGAGAGACACTTCGTTCATGTACAGAACGAGCCTCGTTGCTTCTGCAGCCGCAGCAGGGGTGACAATGCCGGCTACTCTCGACTGGGAGCGCGATTTAGACTGGCGGTACAGGGCTGCACTGGCAGGCGCGCTGGGATCACTGCCGGGCCGGAAATCGGCCGACTCCGCAGTGCTTCGCATGCTGGCCGATCCCGATCCGCGCGTTCGCGCGACAGCAATGAGCGTGGTCATTCCTCGCGACACCCTGAAAGTCACTCCCGAAATAAGGGCAATTGCGCTCGGAATGCTTTCTGATCCGAACGTCGATGTACGTACAAGTGCAATCGACGCACTTTCGAGAAATCCAACCATCTCCGATCTGGACCTGCTCCTCGCGTCCTACGAAAAGTCGCGAGCTGATTCTGCAAATGACGCACGCATTTCTGCGGTGCAATACTTCGCTGAGCTTTGGAAACGGGACAGCGCACATTTTCCATCAGCCGCTCGCAGCCGCCTCGCGCAGATCGGCGCGCCTACCGATCCTCTGGAAAGAAGTGCAGCCGGAACATCGACGCTATTCGCCGCATGGCCCCCTGTTCTTCCCACGGCCCGTACGATTGGCTGGTATGAAGACGTAGTGCGGAAACTCATTGCACCTGCACTGAGAGGCCAGAAGCCCACGCTGACGCTGAACACGGTACGCGGGCCGATTGTCCTCGAGCTTTTTGCGGCGGAGGCACCTCTCACAGTCAACAACATCATGACTCTCGCCAAGTCGGGCTATTACAATCGGGGAACCCGGTTCCACCGGGTTGTGCCGAATTTCGTTGTGCAGGACGGCGATCCCACGGGAACCGGAAGTGGTGGCCCGGGTTACGCAATACGTGATGAGATGAACCCGCACCGGTACGAGCGTGGCGCGCTGGGAATGGCGCTGTCCGGACCGGATACTGGAGGCAGTCAATACTTTATCACGCACTCACCACAGCCGCATCTCGATGGCGGTTATACAGTTTTCGGCCGCGTTCTTTCAGGTTGGAATGCGCTCGATTCGATTGTTCAGGGCGACCTGATAAAATCAGTTACCGCTCGCCAGTAGTCATGCGTCGCGGAATCGCAGCGCTCGCGTTCTGCGCGGGACTCGCTGGCTGCGCGCGCACCGCCGCAGTCACGCCACTCCCGGGCGAAATCGCTCCCGCTGCCTCACTCCCCCATATCGCATTGCGGGCAGGTTACAGACATCTCGTCTTCAACTGGGACTACGAAGACACCGATCTGACGGGCAGGGGAGAAGGCAGCGCTCGTATTGCGCCACCTGACAGTGCACGAGTAGATCTTTTTCTCGGCGGTGGAATGGGTGGAGCAGCAGCGCTCGTCGGCGATACGCTGCGCACGCCTGGCATCGACCTCATCAAACGTTATCTCCCGCCGCCCGCGATGCTATGGGCCGGGCTCGGCAGGCTCACAATTCCAGCGCTTCCAGACACGATCGTTCGATCTGAGGGCGACGTGATTCGTGCAGACATTGGCAGACCGGTGGCGTGGCGCGTGACCGTAAGGAACGGCGCGCTGATTCGCCTCGACCGGATCAACGACGGTCGAATCGTAGAATGGGTTACGCGGGACAGCACGGGCAGTCTTGAATATCAGGTACCTTCAGCTCGAAGAAGGCTTACCATTAAGGTGACGCAGACAAGACAGGTCGGGGGCTTTGATAAGGCGATTTTTTCTTTCTAGTGTGCTGATTGTTGCCGGCTGCATTCCCTATGGGTTTGCAGGCGGGGGCCTGCCTTCGCACGTCCGCACGATTGCCGTGCTTCCATTCGATAATCAGACGGCGGCACCCGAGCTCCAGCGGGAAGTATTCGATGTTCTGCGCAATCAGCTTCATCGCAAGCTCGGGCTCCGCGACGAAACCGAAGCAAAGGCAAACGCGCTCGTCCGCGGATCGATTCAGCGGTACGAGACCGACGTCCCGATCGGTTACAGCGCGAACAATCCTTCAGCTACTTCAGCACGCCGGATGCTGCAAATATCAGTTGACGTAGAGCTGGTTGATCAGATCACTGGCAAGACTCTCTGGCAGAGAAAGGGACTTGTTGCGCAAGGTCAGTACGAAGAGCGCGGTGAAGCGCAGGGTCGCCAGCAGGCTATCGAGCGCATCGTGAACGAC
>JANLYJ010000329.1:0-5427 GCA_031365555.1 Gemmatimonadaceae bacterium
CGTCCATGATGCTCCACGCTCGAGGATGGAAGTCGTTCTATCACGGTGAAACGCTCGCCTACGGCCTCGCGCCGGCATCTGCGGCGCAGTACCACGTGCAGCGCCTGCGCTGGGGGCAGGGAGCGATGCAGATCCTGCGTAAGCTCAAGCCGCTGACAATGCGCGGACTCACCCTGCCGCAGCGAATCTGCTACTTCGCAGGAACTTCCACCTATATCGAGGGTTGGCAGAAATTCATCTTTTACATGATGCCGATCCTGTATTTCTTTACGGGAATTCTTCCTGTTGGCGGCGATGAAAACGCATTCCTCGTGCGCCTTATTCCGTACGTGTTCCTTGCGATCGTTTCGTTCGAGCTGCTCTCACGCGGAACTGGATATCTGTTTCTGAGCGAGCGGTACACGATGGTTCGCTTCTTTACGTACATGCTCGCCATAAGCGCGCTCTTCACGACGAAGAAACTGAAATTCAACGTGACTCCGAAGGGACACTCAAGTGTTCCTTTCGGCACGTACGCGCCTCAGCTCATACTGCTCATTCTTTCCATATCCGCGCCAATTTTTGGAACGCTCGCAAACCACTATCACTGGATCAACTACACTTCCAACGGATGGGGAGCAAAGGCGTTCTGGGTGAATTCCGTCTGGGTGATCTGGAACTGTTATTTCGCGGCCTACGTTGTAAGGCATAGTCTTGCAGTCAAGCAGCAGCGCGACGATCACCGGTTTGCTGAACAGATTCCGGTTCAGGTGCGCGTGGATGATGAGTCCAGCGCAGCAATCGTCCCGGCCCTCACCGCGGACCTGAATCCCTCCGGTCTTGGCTTCCGCGCTACCCAAAGAATTGAGCCTGGAAGCAGGGTGTCGATTCCATTGCGGCTCGCCAGCGGCGTTGTGCGAACCACTGGCATCGTGAAGCATGTAAGTGAAGAACCGTCAGAGGTCGGGAAGGTTTTCATGCACGGTGTTGAGTTCAACGATATGCCGATCGATGTCCGCGACGCGATTGAGCTGCACTGCACGCAACACGCGATGCCGGCGTGGCGCCTCCGGTATCGTCAGAACATCGACATTCTAACCCGCGCCTCAGAGGTTGTAAGAAACCTTCGCACTGACCGTCGTCGCCCCATCGGTTTACCGGTCAACGTGCGCGTTGAAGGAATCGAGGGCACTTCGGTGTTCACGGCCGCTGACACCGAAAGCGGTGTCGGAATGCTCATTCTCGAGGAGATCAGTGAGAGTGGTGCGCGGCTCGTTGGTTCTGCTCCGCTTGCGCCGGGAACCAAAATCGAGTTCGACGTGCCGGGAATCGCCATCGCTGGAAAGGGGACCGTCCGTCACGTACATGCGATGGAGACGCCGATGGCTGTGCTCTTTACGATGGGTGTCGAACTCGAGGGAAAATCACAGCGGCGCCTGCTCAACTTTTTCAGCCGAAATCCAGTTCCGAACAATTCCGCCGCCGCATGAGATAATCCGACATGGCTAACTCCGATGGAACCACCGTTACTCCCGCGCCTCCACCACCCGAGCAGCCGATCTTTGTCGAGTCGGTGCTGCAGGGTGACGCAGACCGCATCGACCAAACGGACACAGTGGTGCCCACGCCTGAGCGGGTTCCGCCAGATGTGCGGAAGGATGGGGCCGTGCTGCACATGAACGTGAGCGACAGTGCACGGATTTCTGAGGCTCCGCCGGAAGTTGCAGCGCCGAATAACCGTCGTGCCCTGAGCCTGGACGCGCTTCGCGGCCTCCTGCTCCTCATGATGACAGTCGGCTTCACTGTCGGCGTTAACATGTTCCCGCCGTGGATGTACCATCGCCAGTATCCGGGCGGTGAAGTCTTTGCCGATATCGCCGGACTCACGTGGAGAGATATCGCCTACGCGGGATTCTTGTTTACCATGGCGGCAGCGCTTCCACTAACGCTTAGCCGGCGGATGGCAAAGGGTGAGCGCGACGTTGAAATATTCATTGCGATTCTGAGACGCGGTTTCATGCTGCTCGTATTCGCGCTGATAATCGGGCACTCCAACACTTTCTTTATCGGCTACACCGAGACGTCGCGAACAATCGCAATCGCCGGCTTTGTGATCCTCGCGCTGTTATTCACGCGCCGTCGGAGTGACTGGGACCCTGCCCGCTATAGAGTGATCAATCTCGCAGGTTGGGCGCTGGCGGCGCTCTTCCTTCTGTTCACTCCAATGCTGTACGGCAAGGGACTCGACCTCGCGCGAAATGACGACATTATCACCGGGCTCGCATTCGCCGCCGTCGTCGGGTCCTTTGTGTGGTACCTCACCCGCGACAACATCAACGTTCGCCTCGCAGTTCTCGCGCTCTCGGTTGCAGGTTACCTCGGCGCCAAGGGTGACGGATGGGTAGCAGACTGGTGGTACGCGGAGACGATTCCTTTCTTTACACTGAGCATGTTGTCGTTGATGACAGTCGTAATTCCCGGAACCATTGCTGGCGACTATCTGCTCCGATGGATGAACTCAGCGAGTGAGGAATCCGGGGCCTGGTTGTATTGGACGAATGCAAGGCTTCTCGGCCTGGCCTTTGTAAGCGTCATAGTGACGCCGGTCACAGTAATCGGCATGTACAATCGCTGGGTCCCGGAGACTACTGAGATAGTCCTGGGTCTTCTCGTTGGCGCGGCGGTAATGGTCTGGAATCCGCAAACCGAGAGCGAGAAGCTTGTTCGTAGGATTTTCACATGGTCGGCGTTTTGGCTTATGCTCGGACTGGTACTCGACCCATTTGAAAATGGAATTCACAAAGAGCCGGAAACGCTTTCCTACTTTTTTACAATTACTGGACTTGTAGGACTTTTGCTGGTCGCGTCAGTGATCGTTGTGGACCTGCTTAAGAAACGGCGCGTGGTTTCCACTTTGATCGACGTTGGTCACAATCCGCTGCTGTGTTACGTGCTATTCACGGTTCTGATCAGCTCGATTCTCGAATTGTTCCCGCTCACCAGGGGAATTTTCGAGCGGTCCACGACCATGGCTGTAATCGGAATAATTCTGGGGACTGCCGTAGTCGTCTTGATTACGCGGTGGGCCAGCCGAAGGCGGATTTTCTGGCGCACCTAGTTGTCCGGTGGCCTGTTCTGGACTGGCATTTGCATTTTGGGTGCACTCGCGCGACGCGCGGTTGAGCTGCGCCGAGTGATGTTCGACGAACATTTTTTAATGAGAAAGACTATGAAATATTCCAAAGCAGCAGCAATCGTGATCAGTGCAATTGCACTCGCGGCCGCACCGGCCCACGCTCAATGGAGCGGCTCGGTCTACGGTACTGCTGAGTACGATACACACGACACTAATCTTCTTTTTGCAGGTATGTCCCTGAGCCCGGGCGGCGGCGATATCGCGCCTGTGTTCGGACTGCAGGCGTATCGTCTTAGCTACAAGAGCGGCACCGGAACCACCTCGGTAGTGGTGGTGAAGCCATCTGCCGGTCTCCGTTTCCATCTAGCACCGGGAACAAGCGCGAATGTGAGTCTCGGTTATGCTTTCGCAAACAAGGATGTCCCGGGAACCGTACGTGCAAGCAGTGCCGACAGGGGAGACGGTGTAGTTCTTTCCGGCGGTCTCGACCTTGCGCCCGCTACGAGTCGGGTCAGCTGGCAGGCACTTGCGAGCTACAATTTCGGGTCCGAGTCCTTCTGGGGACGCGTCCGCGCGCCAATCAAGTTGCGTTCGTCAGAATCCGGATCGGTCAGCGTCGCACCTGAGCTCGCGTACCTGAGTGGAACCGGCTACAGTGCCGTTCAGCCTGGTGCAGTCGTGCTCTGGCAGTCCAATTCCGGTTTCGGGTTTGGTGCCGGTGTCGCTTTCAACATGCCGAACCAGGGTGACAACTCAACCGTATTCAAGATCGAGGCGTCGCACTCGCTCTTCTAAGCAAGCTCGACAGTAGCCGCCGGGCCCTAAGGGTCCGGCGGTTTTTTTTGTACCTGCCGGATGTTTATGGGGCATACGACTTGCCCTTTTGGGGCTGTAAGCCGGCACAGCACATCCTTGTGAGACCGGCTTGAGGATCAAATGCCGGGTTCGAAAAATTCAGCATCAGAGACAATTGTAGGAGCAGAATCCAGGAAGACATTGTGGAACCTGCGCGATGTAACGCCGGGCGGTGACGCTGAGTCGCGCGATCCGATCACGCAGACTGCTCTCATCGAGGGCCCGGAGCCGGTGGTTCCCCGCGATCTTGCGATGTTAACAGCACCGGCGAAACCGTCGCCGTTCTCCGCGGCGTCCGTCTGGGTTCGAAAACAGCGAGATGCGCGCTTCGGCCTGAGAGGCGATGTTGCTACCACCATCCTTGAACGGCTGACCGCTCTCGGGACCAAGGTTGAGGCTCTGCCTTCGCTGATGGTGATTGTGGCTCATCCAGATGATGAGGCAATTGGTGCGGGCGCTGTGCTCCGCGGCCTGCCGAACTCCACCGTTGTTCACGTCACGGACGGGGCACCACGCGATGAGAGCTATGCCCTCAGAAAAGGCTTTGCGAATCGCGAAGCCTATGCGCAGGCGCGCCGCGACGAAGTTGTTGCCGCGCTCTGGATTATCGGAATGGCGCCCGAACAGATTCGCGGTCTTGGTTTCGTGGACGGGGAAGCAGCACTTCACCTTGTGGAGCTCACTCACAAAATTGTCGATCTCATCTCCAGCATGAAGCCGGACGTGGTGCTCACGCATCCATACGAAGGCGGACACTCGGATCATGATTCCACCGCTTTCGCAGTGCACCTTGCATGCGGAATTTTGCGCCGCGAGGGACTTTTCGCGCCCGTGATCATGGAGCTCACTTCATATCACAACTATGAGGGGAAGCGAAGGCTGTTCAATTTTCTTCCCTTTCCAGGTGCGCGCGAGAAAACAGTGGAGCTCGATGAGGAGACGCAGGTCATCAAGCGTCAGATGTTCGATGAGTTCACTTCCCAGCTCGCGCTCCTGAAAACCTTTCCGCTTGAAGTTGAGCGTTTCAGGCACGCGCCCAGGTATCTGTTCACTGTGCCGCCGCACGAGGGAACGCTTGACTATGAGCGTCTCTGCAACAAGATGACCGGCGCTCAATGGCGCAATTATGCGGAGCAAGCCCTCCAGGTGCTCCGCGCCCGCAAACAAACGCCTGGAATTCGCATCAATTAGCACGGACGCCAACTCGCTGCGTATTCTTAGGGCATGACGAGAATACGCACGATAGGAGTTCCGCTTGACCTTGGAGCCAGCCGGCGCGGAGTGGACATGGGTCCATCTGCTCTGCGCATTGCCCAACTTTGCGAACGCCTCCGCGCAAATGGGCACGATCTCGAAGACTCAGGGAATCTCGCCGTCGCGCATCGCGAAGATCTCACCGCGCGTGGTCGAAGCACTTCCTATCTATCTGCAATCATCGACGTCTGTCGCGAGCTTGC
>JANLYJ010000368.1:0-7945 GCA_031365555.1 Gemmatimonadaceae bacterium
GACTTCACAGAGTCGAGCACTTCGCGAATACGCTGTACCATCGTCTGAATTGCGAAAGGCTTGGCCATGAATCCCGCACCGGCGGCTAGCGCGCCGTGACTCGCGACAGCTTCATCGCTGTGGCCCGACATGAACAGAACGGGAAGTGACGGGTTCATGGCTCGCAGGTTGTCTGCAAGCTCACGTCCTCCCATGAGAGGCATCACTACATCACTGACAAGCATGTCGATTGTGTGTTCAGTGGTGCGTGCCAGCTCGAGTGCTTCAGCTCCATTTGTCCCGGTTAGAACTTTGTAGCCGAGCCTTTCGAGTGCCCGCTTGAGCGGTGTACGAACGCTGGCTTCGTCCTCGACCAGCAGCAGTGTTTCGGAGCCACCGGCCACCTTGGAATGTTCTCCCGAAATTGTTGGGTGCAACCGGTCTGCTTCCTCGACGCGAGGGAAGAAAATCTTGAATGACGTACCGTTGCCAAGTTCAGACTCCAGGGTGATGAAGCCACCTGACTGACGCACGATGCCGTAGACGGTGGACAAGCCGAGCCCCGTCCCTTTCCCGGGTTCCTTGGTAGTGAAGAAGGGCTCGAAGATTCGAGTGCGGGTCATTGCATCCATTCCAGCGCCGGTGTCCCGTACTTCGAGCGCAACGTACGAACCGGCTGCCATTCCCTCGGGGAGCACGGCTTGCGGCTCAAACTCAACATCCCAGGTGGCAATAGTGAGCTGTCCTCCGCGCGGCATCGCGTCGCGCGCATTGACAGCGAGATTCATCAACACCTGCTCGAGCTGCGTTGGATCCGCTCGCACGAATGAGAGATTTGGCATCAGTTCCGGGTGGAGCGCCACATCTTCGCCGATTACACGACGCAGCATTTCTTCGACTGCGCGTACGATTGTATTCAGGTTGATTGTCTGCGGCTGGAGCACCTGCTTTCTGCTGAATGCGAGGAGCTGCCGGGTGAGTGCGGCCGCCCGCGTACCGGCTCGCCTGATTTCAGCGAGATCCTCGCGAACCGGATGATCCGCTGGGAGATCTTCCATCGCCATTTCAGCGTTCGCCGAGATTGCGGTGAGAATATTATTGAAGTCATGAGCGATTCCGCCGGCCAGCCGGCCAATGGCTTCCATCTTCTGTGCCTGGCGAAACTCATCTTCCAGTCGGCGATGCTCCGTAACGTCCCGAGATATCCCGGCCGATCCGATGATCTGCCCCTGACTGTCCCTGATAGGCGATATGCTCACTGAAGCCATAACGCGACGCCCGTCCTTCCTCACCCGGACTGCCTCGAAGTGTGCCCTTACTCCGTTGGTAGTTGAATCGCTAAGGATTGCATCCATGTCGATCGGATCTTCCGGTGATGAAAGCAGTCCGGGATTCTTTCCCAGTACTTCGCCTTGCGTGTACCCGTACATGCGTTCGGCACCGGGATTCCACGCGACGATCCGACCCTGCATGTCTGTTCCAATCACTGCGTCGTCAGTCGATTCAACGATCGCTGCGAGACGGGCAATCGAATCGTGAATTCGTTTCTGTTCGGTTACATCACGAAGGTTGACGACAATTCCATGCACTGCGGGATTGTCGAGGAGGTTTGTCGCCACTGCCTCAACATCGAGCCATCGTCCGTCGCGGTGTCGGGTGCGCAGCTGCGACCGAATCGGTTTTCCCGGAGACTCGAGAACTGTTTTCATTGTGGCGTGCGCCGCTGCAACATCATCGGGATGCACCGCGCTCAGCTCGCGACCTTTCATTTCGCCTGGAGAGTAACCGGTAATGCGCTCCGTGGCGGGACTCGAGTAGAGCGCTTTCATCGTCTGGTCAACAATGACGATGGGATCTTCCACGTTTTCGATCAGGGCTCTGTGCCGGAGCTCACGGAGCCGCACCTGTTCCAGTGCGCGTGTGTGCGCGAGTACGAGCGCTTCATTCTCCTGCACGACACGAGCGCTTTCCATGGCTGCTGTCAGCATTCCGCCCAGCATTTGAAGCGCATACAGTCCGGACGGTCCGAAGTCCGTGCCGGGCTTTGCGCGCGCTATCAGAATTCCACGAACTTCCTGCGAGGACACCAGGGGGACCGCATGCGCTCCAAAAAAGATTTCGGCATATCCTTCGGAGGTCGTCAAGAGCGCGTCATCGAGCTCGCAGGGCACGGGCACCCGTTTCCGGATACAGTCGGCGAGAAATCCTGAGGCGGCCGGAATTCGAAGCCCCACCTTGAGGCCTGCTGCTCCGCCAGCCGCTGTAACTACGAGATCATCATTATCGATGAATCCAACGAGCGACCTGTCGGCGTTGGTGATCTCAACCGCACGGTCGGCAATCTTCTGGGTCAGCGTCAGCGTATTGCTGCCCGCCGTTGAAATTTCCCGCTGTATCCGAAGCAGTGATGCCGCGATATCGCCGGGGAGGTCTTCAACCGGGTGCGATGAGTCCTGTGTTGATTTGTTTGCCGCCATACGCCACCCGGTTCAGACCCCAACCGCTTTAACATAGAGCGGAGAAGGCCGTTTGCAACTGAACAGGCAATATGAGGTTGCGCGAGAGATAAACCGGGGAATCTTTGCTGCTGTGAAAGACAGCGTATGCGTAATCATCAATCCGGCGTCGGGAAGGGGAAAGGGCCGCAAGGCCGCCCCACTCATCCGTGAAGCGTTTGCAGCAGCCGGCGGAGCAACTTTCTGGGAAACGACCCGCCGTGGCGATGAGGCATTGCTTGTGAGAAAAGCTCTCGAAGCCGGATTCACAACGATTACAGCCGCGGGCGGAGACGGCACCTGGAGCAATGTGGGACGCGCAATCCTCCAGGAGGGTGCCGGCAGGACGGTTTCACTGGCACTCATTGCCGCGGGGACGGGAAATGACCTGGCAAAGAGTATTGGCGCACCAGCCGCTGATTACGCTGCCACCGCGGAGCTCGTCGCAGCGGGTCGCTCTTCGCTTATAGACGCCGGAAAAATTGGCGACGACTACTTCCTCAATTCCGTGGGATTCGGCTTTGACGCTGCTGTCCTCGCAACCATCGAAAAGATGGCTTGGCTGCGGGGCAGCGCCGTGTACACTGTCGCTGCACTCCGCCAGCTCTTCACCTATTCTGGAATGACTGTCACGACAGCTGATGCGGACTTTCCCCAGCGTTCGATGATGATCATTATCGCCAATGGAGGGTACCTCGGCGGAGCCTTCCACATCGCGCCAAACGCCAGCATTACAGACGGCACTCTCGACACGGTGGTCATCGGGGACATGTCGCCACTACGGCGCCTCAAGCTCTTCGGTGCGGCGATGAAGGGCGTTCACGTTGGACGTCCTGGAGTTTCCACCGTTCGCGGGCCCGCGATTACCCTGAACTTCGAGCGTCCTCCTTCCTGCCAGCGTGACGGAGAGCTGGACCAGCTTCACCAGTCGACAATCACACTTTCCTGCATTCCCGCTGCACTGAAGGTCGTTCGTTAAACGATATTTACGGCTCGATCTCTTACCAGAGCATTAATTCAATGCGACTCAAAACCTTTGCACTACTTTCCGCCGGCGCACTAGCTGCGTGCACGCCATCACCCATGCAGAATCCAACGCCAGTCTCGGATCCCAATCTCGCCCGCGCTCTAAGCGTGCTCGCGACAACTCCACTGATCGACGGTCATAACGACCTTCCGTGGGAAATACGCACTGACTCGCTGGCGCCATACAATGTCGAGCGCTACGACCTGCGAGCCAAAACACGGGGCATGACCGACATCGACCGTTTCCACGCGGGGCATGCGGGTGCGCAATTCTGGTCTGTCTACATACCTGGCGACCTGACCGGAATGACGATGGCGCGTGCGCAAGCCGAGCAGATCGATATTGCAAAGCGAGTGATTGCACGGTATCCGGACATTTTTGTAGAAGCACGAACGGCCGCCGACATCCGCCGCGCTTTCGCTGACAGTAGGATTGCCTCCCTGATTGGAATGGAAGGCGGCCACGCTATCGAAAATTCACTGGCGCTGCTGCGGATGGATTACGAGCTGGGCGCGCGATACATGACGCTGACCCACAATGTCACTCTGGACTGGGCTGACGCAGCGCTCGGTACACAAACCCACGGTGGTCTCACGAACTTCGGAAAGGAAGTTGTTCGAGAGATGAACCGTCTCGGAATGCTGGTTGATCTGTCGCACGTTTCACCAGCGACAATGAGCGACGCACTGGATGTAGCCGAGGCACCTGTAATCTTCTCGCACTCTGCGGCACGCGCGCTTGTGGATCATCCACGAAATGTTCCTGACTCCATCCTTCGGCGGCTACCCGCGAACGGCGGCGTTGTGATGGTGACATTCGTTCCGAGCTTCGTGTCGGCCGAGTACCATGAATTCGACAACAGGCTGGAAGCATTGCGGCTCGCCAACAAGGGCGACAGTGTCGCTGCACGTGCTGCTATCGCCGAATATACCCGGTCCAATCCCCGTCCCAAGGCGCTTCTTTCGCAGGTCGCTGATCACATCGAACATGTACGCAAAGTGGCCGGAGTGGATCATGTGGGAATCGGATCTGACTTCGACGGAATCACCGACACACCTGTGGGTCTTGAGGATGTCTCTAAATTTCCGGCATTGTTTGCTGAGCTCGCACGTCGCGGCTGGAGCGATGCAGACCTGCGAAAGCTTGCCGGTGAAAATGTCCTCCGAGCCATGGAGCGTGCTGAAGCAACGGCGGCTCGTTTGCAGAGAGTGCGCGGACCCTCTATCGCGTCGATTGAGATGGACAAATCGGCGGCGAAGTAAGGAACCGGATGTCGGCCTTCAATAGCCGGCAGCGGAGAACGCTGGACGCACTGTGCCGCCGGATTATTCCGGCGGCATTTGCACATGGTGCGGGCTCCGTTGATGTAGGGTCAGCTCTAGAGGCGCGACTTGAGCATGACAATGTGCTTCGCGGGAAGGTTGCGCTGCTGCTCACCGCTTTCGGGAGCCGCATCTGCGCAGTCTTGTTCAATGGTAGCTACGATCGCTTTGAGTCGCTTGATGGATCGCGACAGGATGCAATTCTCAGGAAGTGGGAAGAGAGCAGCCTTGGCCTCAGGCGCACAGTGATGCAGGCGTTCCGAAAACTGATTCTGTCTACCTACTACGCGATGCCGGAGGCGCACGCGGAGATTGGTTTTCGGGGCCCGCTCTATTCGCGAGAGACAGAGGTGGAGTGGGAAGGGGCATTAAACGGAGTCAGCTCGGACGACGAGCCAATTGCCCGCGCTATTGCCGCTGACATTCGAACCGTTCACCAGCACATGGCGCAGGACGCGGCTAACGCATCCGAACGAGTTCCGCCGGGTGTAACTCAATTCTGTGACGTATCCGGTGACATCAATATCAGTGCGGATGTCTGCGTTGTGGGAACGGGTGCAGGAGGTGCAACTGCTGCGGCTCGTCTAGCCGAAGCGGGTTACGATGTCGTGATTCTCGAAGAGGGAGGCTACTGGCGCGAGGCGAATTTTACCGAGCAGGAACACGAAATGGTCCCGCGGCTCTACGCTGAACGCGGCAACCGCGCGACCGAAGATCTCGGCATTTCACTCTTGCAGGGCCGAGCAGAGGGTGGCAGCACACTCGTGAACTGGATGATCATGCTGCGCGCGCCGGAATGGGTTTTGGCCGAATGGCAGCGCAATCATGGGACTGTCGGGATGAGTGCGCGCGAAATGGCCGACGCCTATGAGATTGTGGAAAACGATGTGCACGCGAGAGTGGTTCCGGCAGATGCACACGCGCCAAACAACCGTGTGATACTCGAGGGCGCCGCAAGTTCGGGATGGAAATCCACCGAGGCGAAGATAAACGCGAGGCAATGCATACGAGCTGGATTCTGTGGACTGGGCTGCCGGTATGGCGCAAAGCAGAGCACGCTCCTGACTTACATTCCGCGCGCGCTGGACGCCGGTGCAAGACTCTACAGTGATGCACGTGTTGACAGAATTAGGATAGCCGAGTCCGGTGGTCGCGCACCTGTCAAAGAGGTTAGTGGAGAGATTATCGACAGAGAGACGCACGCACCGCGCGCGCGATTTACCGTCCGTGCACCAATCGTAGTGCTTGCGGCCGGTGCTGTGGGCACGCCCGCAATCCTGCAGCGGTCCGGACTTGGTGGCGGGGGAGTAGGGAAGTTTCTAAGGCTGCACCCTACTACCGCGGTTGTTGGAAGATTCGATCGCGAAATGTATGGAACGGCGGGTATCCCTCAGTCCGCGCTCAGCGACCAGTTCATCCGCGAGAACAATGACTATGGATTCTGGATCGAGTGCCCGGCTTTGCTGCCGGGGCTGGCAAGCGCCGCCATTCCAGGATTCGGGGCAAGCCACCGCGCGATTATGGAGCAGTTCCCCAACCTCGCCAGCCTGATTGTGCTTAATCGTGACGGCTCAGACCTGGGCGTGTCGAACGGCGATGTGACAGCTGCCAGGAACGGGAGCACCAGAATCAGGTACAAAATGTCGTCGAGCGATTCGCGGACCCTCGCGCAGGGAATTCGCGCTGCAGCCCAGATGCAATTCGCGGCGGGAGCACGCGAAGTGTTGACACTGCATTCTCCTCAGCTGCAATTCACGTCGCCGAATGAACTCAACAGGATACTGTCGGCGCCCCGCGGTGTGAATCAGCTGGGACTTTTTTCAGCTCACGTGAATGGCACGTGCAGGATTGGTGGGGACCGCTCGTCGAGCGGATGCAGCCCCGACGGAGAGCGTTACGGCGCGCCGGGTGTGTTTGTAGCGGACGGATCGCTTTTTCCGACTGCGCCGGGAGTGAATCCCCAGAACACGATCATGGCGCTTGCGACAATTGTGGCGCAGCGCATCATGAATCGTCATCCGCTGACGGCGTTAACCACGCCGTCAGCTTTTACCGCTGGCGTTCGGTAATTCTGACACCGCCGTTCGTTGTTGTCACGCGAACGGTCGGACCGCTTTGCCGCTTTCACCCGGTGTGTTAAACGGTCAAAGCCTGCTTTCCATGAGTAGGCGCTCGGACCTAACTTGGGCCTGTAGTGTGCTACATGTTACCTAAACCGATCTCCGCAAACCCCAGAATCTCGAATGCGCCTAGCCGATTTCATAGAACAGAACACAGATCGGATTCTCCAGGAGTGGGTCGAATTCGCCGAGAAGGCCTGTGCCGCCGGCGCCAAAATGGACATTGCTGCGTTGAGGGATCACGCAGTTGAAATGCTTAAGGCAATAGTTAAAGACCTTCGCACTCCCCAGACCGATGCCGAGCAGGAAGCAAAATCGAAAGGTGAAGCGGTTCCGGAGACCGGCGCGGAAGACACTGCGGCTGAGGTGCATGGTGCGGGGCGCGCTCAGTCCGGGTTCACTGTTGGGGAAATGGTCTCCGAGTACCGGGCCCTCAGGGCGAGCGTCATTCGCCTTTGGACAGAGGACTCGGGTTCCCTTACCGGAGATGATCTGGAAGACCTGATGCGCTTCAATGAGACAATCGACCAGGCCCTCGCTGAATCCACGGAAAAATTCACGGAGGACGTGGACAGATCGCGCGAGATGTTTGTCGGGATTCTCGGACATGATCTTCGCACGCCGTTGAATGCGGTGATCATGGCATCCGAGTTCATTCTCGAGACGCCTACTAAACCCGATGCGCATCGGGCGATGACCACAACAACCCTCCGCAGTGCGCGACGGATGAGTGACATGGTGTCTGCGCTTCTCGATTTCACGATGGGGCGACTCGGTTCCGGACTCTCGATCCATCCCGAAATGACGGACCTGCTTACAGTTGCGCAGCAGGTGGTGGAAGAATTCGCAGTGGCCGATCCAAAAAGCCAGATTCAGTTGAGTCATTCCGGCGACTTGAACGCTGTTGCTGATAGGGGTCGCATTGCGCAGGTACTGACGAACCTCATTGGAAACGCCATTCGGTACGGCACGCCTGAAGACGTCATCGGCGTTTCCGCACTT
>JANLYJ010000385.1:0-4989 GCA_031365555.1 Gemmatimonadaceae bacterium
GTGGCGCCTGGTCTCAAGACTCTCGAAGATGCAACCGAGATCAGGCGGCGGTTTCTGCTGGCTTACGAACAGGCAGAGCTGTGCGTGGATGAGCAGCGCAGGCGCGCTCTAATGACCTTCGTTGTTATTGGCGGCGGCCCAACCGGCGTCGAGCTTGCGGGAGCGTTTCCAGCAATCGCGCTGCACGCACTCAAAAGCGATTTTCGGAACATCGACACCGCGAAAACGCGGGTGGTGCTGCTCGAGGGAGGAGAAAGAATCCTTCCGAACTTCCCGCCTCCGCTGTCAGTGCGCGCTACCAAAGACCTGGAAGCGCTCGGCGTCGAGGTGCGCACCAACTCCATAGTCACAGGAGTCGAGGACGACGCGGTTTGCATTGGTGACGAACGAATTGAAGTTGCTACGACTTTCTGGGCTGCAGGAAATGCAGCCTCCCCCCTCGGGAGTATGCTCGGGGGTCCCATTGACCGTGCGGGGCGCGTACTAGTGGATCATGACCTGTCGGTGCCTGGTTCCGACAGCGTGTTCGTGATTGGCGATCTCGCCTACTTCGAGCAGAATGGGCGCGGAGTTCCGGGTGTGGCACCAGCTGCAATGCAGCAGGGAAAGCACGCGGCCAGAAATATCATGAGGCTTTTGAAGGGTGAAGAGACGCAGTCCTTTCGCTACCGGAACAAAGGCGACCTCGCGACGATCGGCCGCTCCCGTGCGATTGCTGATTTTGGAAAATTCACGATGGCAGGTTTTCCGGCGTGGTGGTTCTGGCTTTTCCTGCACATCATGTATCTGGTCGGGTTTCGCAACCGAATGAGTGTGCTGCTTCAATGGGCTTATGCCTATGTCACGTACGGTCGCGGTGTAAGACTCATCACCGGAACGGGGTCACACTCTCACTAGCTGACTGGGGCTCTTGCCTTCTGCTCCTGCGGCAGAAGGAGTGCATAGACGGCATCATTAACAGGCGTGCTAACGCCAGCTTTGCGGCCAAGTCGTACGACGGCACCAGTCCAGGCTTCGAGCTCGGTTGGCTTGCCTGCCGCGATGTCGCGGAGCAACGATGGCGTCGAATCGTACGCCAGTGAATCGACAAAGGCGAGAGTTTCATCGACCTGATTGTCCGGAAGGTTCACTCCCATCGCCCGACCGACTGCTACGACTTCAGCAATGCTGCGGGTGATGAGATCGCGCAGCTCCGGAACTGACCTGAACACACCGGCTGAGGAGCGTGAGGCCGCTGCAACTCCGCCACATGCACCCGCAAAACAGAATTTCTTCCAAACGGCGAGCCGAATATCATCGGGAACTTCAGCGCGCAGGCCCGCATTGACCACGGTGTCGCGAAAGCGAAGCACACGCTCGCTCTTTGTATTGTCGCGCTCGCCGAACCTCAGGAAATTGACAGGCCCCATGCTTCGGATTCTGCCGGGCGCTACAATCCGCGTGATCGTGTTACAGGTTCCATCCACCGTGCGTTCCTCTCCTACGATGCGCGCCAGGTTATCGGCGGCTTCGACGCCATTCTGGAGGGGAACCACAAAAGTACCGGCATGCATCATTGGCAGCATCGACCGTGCTGCCGCATCAAGCTGCCAGGTCTTCACGCCCATGAGAATTACATCAACCTTGCCGGCCGCGGCCGGATCATCAGTCGCGACAGCCTTTACAACCTTCTCACTGTTATCGATCTCGAGGATGAGTCCATTCCTCTGAATGGCCTTCAGGTGCTCGCCACGTGCAATGAAAACGACATCCTCGCCCGCGAGCGCGAGATGCGCACCGAAGTATCCCCCAGCGCCGCCAGTACCGAAGATCGCGGTGCGCACCGACTACTCGGCCGGCTCGATAAGATAAAGAAGCATGGGAGCTTTGAGTTCCGGTGTCAGCTCCTTCGGCCGGTTCGTAGCGTAATCGAAGTGGACGATGACGCAGCCGATATCGGCGGCAATGTTTCCGTTCGCGAGAATGGTCTGCTTCATTGTGACGCTGGAGCGCCCAATGCGCTCGACCCAGGTCCGTACGATTACCCTGTCCCCAAGATTTATTTGCGCGCGAAAGTCGATGGCGAGGCGTGCAAGAATGAGGGATTTGACCTGCTGACCAGTGTCAGTGCCAAACGCGAGCCGGCCAATCTCGGAATACTGCGCAAAGCTGGCGTTGTTGACATGTCCGAGGGCATCGGTATCGCTGAACCGGACCTGAATTTCGGTTTCGTGTGCGTTGTTCAAGACTCTCTCAAATGACCTGGATTTGACATTGAAGCAATGCGGCATAGTATCACGTTTGACACCTACCGAGCAACTGATGCACTACCTGATAAACCATTAGGCCTTCGTAACCGCTCCTGTCCGCACTTGCCAAAACCTGAGGTGGAGACAATGCCAGCAATCGAATCGATCGGACAAATCGCAATTCCCGTAAAGGATCTCGCCCGCGCCCTGAAGTTTTATCGAGACGTCCTCGGGATGCAGTTTCTCTTTGAAGCGCCTCCGCAGCTCGCGTTTTTCAACTGCGGCGGAGTGCGGATCATGCTGGACAATCCCGCCGACAAGGAATTCGCCAATCACAGCAACATCCTCTACTTCCGCACCTCGGACATCAATTCGTCCTACGAATCCTTCAAGGCGGGCGGGGCGGAGTTTGTTGATAAGCCGCATCTCATTGCCAAGATGCCGGACCACGATCTCTGGATGACTTTCTTCAAGGACACTGAAGGAAATACTCTCGCTCTGATGAGCGAAGTTCGTGGCTAGATTCCGCGCGGGCCGGGCTGGGTTTCGATAAGCTCTTTGAGGTGTTTCATGTCGGTCGCGACCTTTCTTTGCGACTGCGGCGTGACAATCGGCTCCATCAGGCGCGCGAACACGCCATCGTAGTCCGCCTGACCCGAGTAGCTGAGTCGCGTACCGCCAGGCGTTGGTGAAAGCTGATAAATCGCATTCACGGTAAAGCCCTTCGGCTCGGATGTTATCTGCACCGATAGCAGTTTATCACGCTCAATCTCGGTAATCTCCGTAATGAGTGTGTACCGGTTCCCATTCACGAGAATGATCTCGCGCGACCTTGCACCGCGAACTGCGCTGTCTCGGCTAATCGGCGTGGACGACTCGAGTCCATCGATCCACCTGGTTAACCGGTAAGACTCCGTAAGCCAGGGGAAAACTTCCGACGGCGAACGGTCGATTACGACGGTGTAGTCATTCCGCCCGGCGTTAGGCCGGCGGCTGAGCATTGTCATCGTCAATATGAAAATGGCGGCCGCTACTGCGACCCACTTCGCGACTCTACTGAGCGAGCTCACTCACAGGCTCTGCCAGCGTTCGCGCGCGGCGCGCCACATTCACGCGATAACTCAGCGTGATCGCGATGAGAACGAGCAGCGATGAAGTAAAGAAGGGAACGGTCTTGCCGAATCTGTCGTACGCAAAGCCAGCCCAAAGAGGAACAATGATTCTCCCCAGGCCGCCAAACGTCTGCTGCACGCCCATGTACAGCCCGCGCTCATTCGGCGAGATGACACGCGACAGCAGCGACGTCACGCAGGGAAATGTGAATGCAGTTCCCAGCGGCAGTAACGCGATGGATACAGCCAACACAAAATATTTAGAGAGCGTAACCGTCTCGAACCCGGGCAGCGGAAAGGAAACTTCGCGTGCCAGCGGCATCGTCGCCAAGCCGAGACAGAGCAGCACCAATCCGCCAAGCGTGATCTTTTCCTCGCCGTACCTGTCAACAAGTCGACCGAGTACACCCGCGCGAGTCACAAACGAAATCGTGCCGATATAGGTAAAGAAGATCCAGACCTTATCGGGCGTGAGACCAAATCTGTCTGCAAGGAAGAGCGCCAGAATCGCAGTCATCCCCTGGAATGCCCCCATCGCAATCGAATAGATCCAGATGAGCTTCGGCGCTGCTTCCTGCGGATGCGTAATGACACGTATCACCGCTTCTTTCGAGCTACGCGGCGCATTGCCAATGGACTTGGCGGCCACCATGTCCCGTGCTTCAGGCAGGTACATGTAGCAAAACAAAATGTTGACCGAACAGAGCACCGCAGCGAAAACACCCGGGCCCGATCGTCCCCAAACATTGAGTGCGAGTGATCCAAGCGGCGGCCCGAGCGCAACGCCCACACTGGTTGCCGCCGACAACCAGCCAAGCGCTTTCGCGCGCTGGTTCGGTTCGGTTGAGTCCGCTACATAAGCCTGAATTACACCGACTGTTCCGCCACCTGCACCCTGCACAATTCTGGAAAGAAGAATCAGCCAGATGGATGTCGCAAAACCGAACACGACATATGCAATTGCTGCTGATCCAAGCCCAACAATCAGCGCCGGCCGTCTGCCGTACTTATCCGAGAAGCGTCCCCAGAGCGGTGCACTCAACAGCTGCGCAGCGGTAAACGAAACCACCAGCACGGTGACCATCAGCGACCCGGCGCCAAGATCGCGCGCATAAAAAGGCATGAGTGGGAGCACCATGAGGAGCCCCACCATGTCCACAAACGCGGTGACGATCAGGACGGACAGCTTCTTGAACATCTAGAGCTCGGCTCTCCCCAACGCAGCGGGTGGAACGGCTCTGCCAACAACGCCCGCAAGCGCAATGATTGTCAGCGCATACGGAATCATTTCAACAAACTGCGAGGGGATTGAATTGCTTCCCTGCAAATGGATCTGTGCAGTCTCAGCTGCAGCAAACAGGAGACATGCAGCACCCGCGCGAAGCGGATCCCATCTTCCAAAGATCACAGCAGAGATTGCAATGAAGCCGCGACCCGCAGTCATGTTACTTGTGAACTGATGTTGATCGAGGGCGAGGTACACACCGCCGAGGGCTGCGAGCATTCCGGAAAGGCATACCGCGCCATACCTGACAGCCTTTACGCGAACGCCGAGCGTTTCTGCCGCGGCCGGATGTTCGCCGACTGCCCGCACGCGCAAACCGTACGGCGTCTTGTAGATCACCCACGCGAGAACCGGCGCGCTGAGA
>JANLYJ010000391.1:0-1965 GCA_031365555.1 Gemmatimonadaceae bacterium
ATTCAAACTGAGCACCCTGAATTCGGGAATCAGGCTGCAGCCAGTTATTGGCTAAGCCGTGTGTTGTTCGAAAAAAATGACCTCACGGGAGCATGCACGGCGATCGCAGATGCAAAACGCCTTGTGAAAGCAGACGATGTAGAGCTCAAGAACCAGGTCGACTATCAAGACCAGCAGTGCGCAGGAGTCGTCTTGAGCACGCTAGACACCATCAAGGTTGCAGAAGTCATAAAGCCAGACATCACAAAGCCCGAAATAATCAAGCCGGCTACCTCCGTCGAGAAGCCAGCGCCGGCTGCAGAAGCGAATGGCTCATACTCCGTACAGGTTGCGGCATACAACAAGAAGTCAGAAGCCGCCGCACTGGTCGCCCGACTTTCCAAGCGTGGATTCAGTGCGCGCGTTGACGGCACAAAAGCCCCGTTCCGTGTCCGCGTCGGCAAATATTCCACGCGTGCAGATGCCACTGCGGCGCAGCAGCGAATCAAGAATAGTGGAATAGATGGAATCGTCGTAAAGGTCAACTGACCGCATGCGTCCCACCGTCACACCGTTGATGCAGCAGTACCGGGAGATAAAATCGCAGCATCAAAACGCGATTCTCTTTTTCCGGATGGGCGATTTCTACGAGATGTTTTATGAGGACGCCGAAATCGCTTCCCGTGCGCTGGGCCTCACGCTGACATCGCGCAACAATGGTGGCGCTGCGGAAGTTCCGCTCGCAGGAATACCGGTCAAGGCAGCAAATGATTATCTGCGTCGTCTCGTAGGTCAGGGGTTTCGCGTAGCAATCTGTGAACAGATTGAAGATCCGAAAGATGCCAAGGGGATCGTCAAGCGAGCCGTAGTCGAAACAATTACTCCAGGAGCTGCGTTTGCTGACGACATGCTCGACGGCAGCCGCAACAACTTTCTCTGCGCCGTCATCACGCGTGACGCGCGGTGCGGAATCGCGGCAGCGGATATCTCGACTGGCGATTTCAGGCTAGACGTGGTTGATGTCGGGGATATGGAAGCGCATTTGTCGCGACTTTCGCCGAGGGAGCTGCTCGTTAGCTCGGACTCTGCTGACCAGGCCAAGGCCGGCAATCCTCAGACGCTCATTACGGAGCGCGCCGAGTGGGAGTTCGACGGAGCAATCGCGCGCGAGTCGCTGGAGCGGCATTTCGAAATTGCATCTGTAGAGGGATTCGGATTTACTGCGTCCGACGAACTGGCGTTGTGCGCTGCTGGTGCGCTGCTGCGTTACCTGAATGAGCTGCAGCCCGGTGCACTCAAGCATCTCACTCGTCCGAAAATTGAGCGCACTGGAAAAACCATTGCACTCGATGAAATGACGCGCCGCAACCTGGAGCTGACCGAGTCGCTGCGAACCGGTGATTCCTCCGGGACTTTGCTAAGCGTAATGGACCGGACAGTGACACCAATGGGCGCGCGGCTGTTGCGGCAATGGATTCTCGCGCCTCTGAGGCACCGGGCAGACATCGAGCACCGCTTGGACTCCGTCACTGCGTTCGTGTCCGACTCATTGACCCGCGGTGCGCTGCGCGAAGCACTCGATGGCATCCGCGATGTCGAAAGGCTCTCCGCAAAGATATCTGCGGGCAGATCGTCACCGCGTGACGTGCGCGCACTGGGCGATTCCCTCACCCGAATTCCGGCGTTTGCAAAATGCCTCGAAACGCTTTCACGCGAGCACGCAGCCATCAAGTCAATTTCCGAACAGTGTGATAACTGTGAGGACATTGCGGCGGAAATCGTTCGAACAATTGTCGAGAGCCCGCCCATAGCCATCGGAGACGCAGCCACGATTGCATCAGGTCTCGACAATGAGTTGGATGAGCTGCGCCAGCTTCGCGACGGAGGAAAGGACGGAATTGCTCGCATTCAAATGGAGGAACGCACCCGCACCGGCATCAACTCACTCAAGGTCGGATACAATCGAGTGTTCGGGTACTTCATCGA
>JANLYJ010000395.1:0-17036 GCA_031365555.1 Gemmatimonadaceae bacterium
ATCGCCAAACTGCGCTCGGAGTAATTCGATGGCCTTCATAGCGATGCCTCTCCTCCAAACATGTCGGCCTGAGTGAGGCCCGGAAAATATTGGGACAAATCGGCCATCTGAACATTTACCGTGCGCAGAAAGTAACGCAGCGCATCGGGACCGTACCGATCCATGGCCTCATTCAGGTCGAGCTTCACTCCCGACGACTTACTGAACTTCTCACCAGCCAGCAGAACAAACCCGTGCGCCCATACCTGGTGCGGCAGTGGAAGCCCGGCAGACATCAACATCGCTGGCCAGATGATGGAATGAAACCGAACGATATCCTTGCCAATTACATGCAGGTCAGCGGGCCAGATGGTCTTGTACTTTGGCGCCGGGAATCCGGTGGCCGTCAGGTAATTCGGTAGTGCATCGAACCAGACGTACGTGGTTTGCGCGTCCCCTTTCGATGTTGGACGCGGAAAGGGAACACCCCACGAAAAACGTGACCGGCTCGCGGAGATGTCTTCCAGTCCGCTCTCCAGCAGCTGTAGCATCTCGTTCCGTCGCGATCGCGGACGCAGGAACTTGTCGTCGCTCAGAAGTTTCTTCAACCTGTCGCTGTAAGCGCTGAGACGGAAAAACCAGTTGGTCTCATGCACCCACTCGAGATCGCGGGTGGGATGGAGAACACACTTGCCGTCCACAATCTCCGCATCCTGCTTGAACGATTCACAGCCGACGCAGTACCACCCCTCGTACGCCTTCTCGTAAAAGTCGTCCGGCGATTTCTCGAAGATGCGCTCGATCAGATGCAGCACACCCTCCTTGTGGTGGGCGTCGGTGGTGCGAATGAACTGGTCGTTCGAGATTCCGAATCGCTCCCACATTCTCACGAATCGTGCTGCAACGTCGTCTACGAGTTCCTGAGGGGACTGGCCGCGTGATTCGGCTTCCTGAGCCACTTTCTGTCCATGCTCGTCCATGCCGACAAGGAAATGAACGTCGCGCCCTGCCAGGCGATGGTACCGCGCTATTGCATCAGCGCCGATTTTCTCGAAAGCATGACCGTGGTGCGGATCTCCATTAGCGTAATCAATTGCGCACGTAATGAAAAACTTTTTCACGCGCCGCCGGGTGCTGCTGGTCCGCCGCCAGGCTCACCGCCACGTCCGCGTCTTCCGCCGCGCTTGCCACGGCGTCGGCGATTGCGCGGCAGGCGGTCGTCGGCGTTCTTCTCTTCTGGAGCGGCAGGATCCTGCACGTCGCGTGTGGCAGCAACTGCTTCACCTGTCTGCACCGTCGGATCGACCGACAGCTTGAAGGGAAGCATGGGTATGGCGTGCTCGGCGGTGTACTGAAGCTCGGGCGAGATATCCTCCGGATGAATCTCATCCTCGCTCGTGTACTCAGGCGCCGGAATGTCGACAGTTTCCGGGACACCCATTTCGCGCTGCAGCTCGTTCAGTCGGAGCACACGCAGCTCACCTTCGAGCGAGCGCAGCGTAACCAGCTCACGGAAAATGTCATTGGAAACGACCATCTCTTCACCCTTGGCCGTCGTTACCGGACGGCCCTCCTTGGGGAATTTCCTGCGCGCCTGGGCGTAGAACTCGTGCTCATATCGCAGTGAGCACATAAGTCTTCCGCACGCGCCGGAAATCTGCGAGGGATTGAGGGAGAGCTTCTGGTCTTTAGCGACACCAAGATTTACCGGTCTCAGCTCGGAAAGCCATGACGCCGAGCAATACTGCCGGCCGCACCGGCCAACACCGTCAAGCCGGCGGGCTTCGTCCCTTACGCCAATCTGCTTGAGCTCGATGCGGGTCCTGAACAGCGAAGCCAGATCGCGAACGAGGTTCCGGAAATCAACGCGTTTTTCAGCGGTGAAATAAAATGTGAGTTTCTTCCTGTCCCACTGCCACTCGGCGTCAGTGATCTTCATGCCGAGATTGTTCGCGCGAACGCGCTCCATCGCCTTCCGTCTCACTTCGTCATTCTGACGGGTGAGATCCGTGGCGGCCGCCGTGTCCTTCGAGTTCGCGATGCGGAGTGCCTTCCGAACAGGCGCATTGGTGCCGCAGCCGTGCGCGCATCCACCGTTTCGTTTCTGCGCGAGCTCTCCAACCGAGTGCACATGACCGAAATCCTCGCCTCGGTCAGCATCGACGATTACAGGGGCTTTTAGAGCGGGAAGGTCAGGGTAATCCCAGAGAAAAAATTCTTTTCGGTTCCCGCGAAACGCTACTTCAATCAGGTGCGCCAAATTTTCATTCCGTCCATTGGCCTAGCCGCAGGAATTTCTGGCGGCGGCGACGCACCAGCTTCTCGGGGCGCAGCTTACGCAGATCTTCGATGTGCTTGTTGAGTGCGTCCTGGAGATTCTTGGCAGCGGCTTCGTAATCTGCGTGCGCGCCGCCAGGGGGCTCCGGCACTATCTCGTCGATTACGCGGAGCTCGAAAAGATCCGGCGCTGTTATCCGCAGAGCGCTCGCCGCTTTCTCACGGATCTCCGGACTCTTTGCGTCCTTCCAGAGAATTGCGGCGCAGCCTTCAACCGAGATGACCGAATACACTGCGTTCTCGAGCATGAGCACGCGATCGGCAACGCCGAGCGCGAGTGCACCGCCCGAGCCGCCTTCGCCAATTACAGTCGCGACGATTGGAACTGTGAGCTGCGCCATCTCGAGAAGATTTCGTGCAATCGCTTCAGACTGGCCACGCTCCTCTGCGCCGATTCCTGCCCAGGCTCCCTGCGTATCGATGAAAGTGATAACCGGCACATGAAATTTCTCTGCGAGCTTCATGAGTCTCAGCGCCTTGCGATAGCCTTCAGGGTGCGGCATTCCGAAGTTTCGGCGCAGACTTTCTTTCGTATCATGTCCGCGCTGATGTCCGATGACCATGACAGTCTCGTCGTCCAGCCGTGCCCAGCCGCCAATGATTGCGGGGTCTTCGCGGAACGCGCGGTCCCCGTGCAGCTCGATGAAATCGGTGAATACCAGACGGATGTAATCCGACGTGAACGGACGCTTGCTGTTACGGGCGACCTGCACGCGCTGGTACGGAGTCAGGTTGCGGTAAACTTCCGCACGCATTGCAACGAGCTTCTGCTCCAGAGGAGCCAGCTCATCGGCGACGGTAACCTGACGTTCTTCAGCGGCTTTCTTGAGCTCGTCGATCTGACGTTCAAGCTCCGCAATGGGTTTTTCGAATTCGAGCGTGGCGGTGGATGCCATTAAGCCTCGTTACACACGTTGCAGACGGACTGCGTCATCACCAAGGACAGACCGTAGCTCTGCCAGCGCCCCGGGATTGACCGCAACTGTCAAGGTGCGCGAACGGAAACGCTCACGCAACCCGTTACCATCACTCCATACAATTTCGACCGGTGCGCTGCCAGGATGGGTCTCGAAGATGGACCGGACATCCTGGATTGCTCCAGGGACGCTCTGGCCCATCGTAAGCGTCAGGCACAACTTGAGATTTCCATTTGCCCGCACTTCGGCAAGTTTGGACACCGACTCAACAACGAAGGACGGGGTTTCAGCGTCCTTGTCGCGCTTCGTGTAGCCTCCCTTGAGCATTACGGGCACGTCAGTCCTGATCTGATCGGAAATAGCTGACCATTTCTCGGGGAATACGATTACTTCCGCGGAACCCGAGAAGTCTTCCAGCACCAGGCGGGCGAACTCTGCACCGTTGCGCTTGCTGATCTGACGCTTCACTGCGGTTATCACAACGCAAAGTGTCATTGGTTCGGGGCGCCAGGCTCCGAGCTCTGAAATCCTGTGCGTTGCAAAGAGCTCCGCTTCGACACGGAACGGATCGAGCGGATGACCGCTTGTGTAGAACCCGAGAATTTCTTTTTCGCGCGCAAGACGCTCCGTTTCCGACCAGGCAGGAACGTTGGGCAACGACAACGGTGCGTGTGTCTGCGGCGAATCTTGTGTGGCCGCAGCACCGAACAATGACACCTGGCCGGTGTTCACGTCTTCCTGCTGCAGCGATGCTTCGCGAATTGCTGTATCGAGGACGGCGAGATGTTGTGCGCGGTGTCCGCCGAGTGCATCGAGTGCGCCCGCGCAGATCATTGCTTCAAATACGCGCTTGTTGGCGACGCGAAGATCCACGCGGGAGGTGAGGTCGAAGATGGTCGTGAACGGCCCACCCGCTGCGCGCGATTCGAGAACCGAATCGAGAGCACTGCGTCCGGCGTTTCTGATCGCACCCAGTCCGAAGCGGATACGCTTCTCACCGACGACAGTGAACTTGTAACCTGATTCGTTGACATCGGGAGGCAGCACTTCAATGCCCATGTCCCGGGCTTCGTTGATGTATTTAACGACGCTGTCCGTGTCGCCGATCTGCGATGACAGAAGCGCAGCCATGAAGTCTGCCGGATAGTGCCATTTCAACCACGCAGTGTGATACGAGATTACCGAGTACGCTACCGAGTGCGACTTGTTGAATCCGTAGCGACCGAAGGTTTCGATCTGGCTGGCAAGAGTCTCGATGATCTCTTTCTTGAAGCCGCGCTCGATCGACTTCGTTACGAACTTGCCCAGTTCCGCCTTAATCAGTGTGGCGTCTTTTTTTCCGACCGCTTTGCGAAGAACGTCTGCTTCGGCGAGCGAAATACCCGCGAGCCGCTGCGCAATTCGCATCAGCTGGTCCTGATAGCCGATTACGCCGAAGGTGGGCTGCAGAATTTCCTCGAGCTCCGGCAGCGCGTAGCTCACCGGCTCTTCGCCCTTTTTCCGTTTGCAGTAAACCTTGTGCATGCCCGAATCGAGCGTACCGGGGCGAAGAAGTGCGTTCGATGCCACTAGATCGTCGAACCGGTCGGCGTGCATAGCGCGAAGCATTTCAGTTCCAATCGATGATTCGAACTGAAACACGCCGGCCGTCTTGCCCTTCCGCAGCATCCTGTACACATCCTGATCATCGAGGGTCAGCGCGTCCATATCGGGCGCTGTGCCAGTGCGCGCTCGGATCGATGCCAGTGTGTCGTGAATGATCGTGAGGGTTGTGAGCCCAAGAAAATCCATCTTGAGCATGCCAACCTTCTCGAGCGCATTCATGTCATACTGCGTTACTACTACCGCTTCTTCGTCGCGCGATCCGGACCCCTTGGAACTCACCGTATAAATTGGTACGTACTCATCCAGTGGTCCCGGCGCGATTACCACACCTGCCGCGTGAACGCCCGCATGGCGCGAGAGTCCCTCAAGCTTCATGGCGTGGTCGAGCAGATTCCTGTAACGGTCTTCATTCTTGTACAACTGACGGATCTCATCGACTTTTTCGACCGCTTCCTTGATCGTCAGTGAATAGTTCGGAAGGTTCGGGATCAGTTTGGTAAGGGCGTCCGTTTCACCGGGGGTGAATCCAAGCGCGCGGCCGACATCTTTCACCGCTGCACGGGACTTCAACGTTCCAAAGGTGATTATCTGTCCCACCGAATCGCGCCCGTACTTCTGGCGCACGTACTCGATCACTTCGCCGCGACGCTCGTAACAGAAGTCGATGTCGATATCCGGCATCGAAATTCTTTCCGGATTCAGGAACCGCTCGAAGAGGAGGTCAAACTTGAGCGGACAGACATCGGTAATGCGAAGTGAATATGCGACGATCGAACCTGCTGCTGATCCCCGGCCCGGTCCAACCGGGATGCCGAGCTCGCGCGCGGCCCTGATGAAGTCAGCAACGATGAGGAAATAACCGGCGTAACCGGTCTTGGTGATTACACCAAGCTCATAGTCCAGACGCTCTCTTACCTCCTTCGGAAGGTCGGCGCCGTACCGCTTGCGCGCCCCTTCTTCCGAGAGCTGAATGAGAAGAGCGGATTCACTCTGCACGCCTTCAGGCAGAGGGAAGGAAGGGACCTGGTACTTCTTCGAGAATTCGACGGCTGTTTCTTCACCGACGCGTATCGTGTTCTCCAGCACATCGGGCCTGCCTGGAAACGCGTCAGCGATTTCGTCTGCGTTCTTGAAATACAGACCTTCGTCGTAGCGCATGCGATCGCGGTCTTCGTAATCCTTACCGAGCCCGATGCAGAGAAGGATGTCGTGCGACTCGTGGTCCTCCTGCCGGAGGAAGTGCGCGTCGTTCGTGGCGACAACGGGAAGATTCAGGTCACCGGCGAGCCGGAAAACCTGTTCGTTGAGGCGCCCCTGTCCGTCGCTCTCGTGTGCCTGAACTTCCAGGTAGTACCGATCGCGGAACACGTCAGCGTACCAGCTCGCAGCGGCCTTGGCTTCTTCATAATTGTCTTCGAGAAGATGCGATGCAATTTCACCGGCCATGCACGCGGAGGAGACAATGATCCCCTCGTTGTATTTGGCGAGCAGCTCGCGGTCTACGCGCGGCTTGGAATAAAAACCTTCGGTGTAGGCGAGCGAGGAAAGCTTTACGAGATTCTTGTAGCCGACCGCATCGCGAGCGAGGAGAACCAGGTGGTAGTACGGCTTGGCGCGTGGGCCGGCCAAGCGTTCACGGGCACGACGACTGCCGGGCGCGACGTACGCCTCCATTCCGATGATCGGCTTGATGCCCGCCTTTTTGGCTTTTTCCTGGAACTCCCAGGCCGCGTGAAGATTGCCGTGATCGGTGATCGCAAGTGCAGGCTGCTCGAATTCCTGGGCGCGCCGGATCAGGTCTTCTATGCGGTTGGCGCCGTCGAGGAGGGAGTACTCGGAATGGCAGTGAAGATGAACAAAGGACACATGGTAAGAATATGCTTTTGCCCTTCTGGAAAACAGGCTCCAACCTCCTTTTTCAGCCGGAAGATAGGTTATTCTCAAAACAATGAAGAAGACTGCAATTGCGGTTGTTATCGCCGCGCTTCTCGTGCTGCTCTCTCTGACGCCAACAGGGTGCTACCTGAGTCGTGGAGCATTCGAAGAGGCGAAAATTCTGAGGAACAGGAAGCCGATAGCGGAGATGGTCCGCGACCCGGAGGTTGACCCGCTAATTCGGGCGAAACTCAGCGAAGTTCTCGCAGCGCGCGAATATGCGAGAACGGTTATTGGCCTTAAAGCGAAGGAAAGTTTTACAACTTTTTCGCAGCTCGAGTCGGACACGCTCGTGCTTGTCCTCTCCGCGGCATACCGCGACTCACTCCGCCCGTATACCTGGTGGTTTCCGATAGTGGGGCGGGTTCCGTACAAGGGCTATTTCGACTTCGCGAAGGCAAGAAGTGACGAGAGAAAGTTGCAGGCCGAAGGTTTCGATACTTACCTGCGTCCATCCGACGCGTTCAGCACTCTTGGATGGTTCAATGATCCCTTGCTCAGTACGAGCCTCAAACGCGACTCACTGGACATTGCGAACACAGTAATTCATGAACTGACCCACAACTCGTTCTATGCGCCCGGCCAGGCATACTTCAACGAGTCTTTCGCCAACTTTGTCGGAGCGCGAGGAGCTGCCGACTTCTTTCGGCGGCGTGGACAGATATCCGCTGCAAAAGAGGTCGATGCGCGCTGGCAGGATGAAAAACTGTTAGCGGGATTCTGGAGCGGAGTACTGAAGTCGCTCGATTCTGCTTTCGCCGCACACCCTGGCAGTCGTGTCGAGCGTCTGGAGGCGCGGGATTCAGTTTATGCCCATGCGCGCGCAATGCTGATCGCGGATGTGAGCAGGCGGCTCTTAACAGTTGGTCCCAGCTACGCTACGCGTGTCCAGCTCAATAATGCCGCCCTGCTCGCGCGCCGCATTTACGCGCAAGATCTTCAATTGTTCGACGACGTCTACCTGCGAGAAGGCAAGGATTTGCGGGCAACTATTGCGCGCGTTACCACACTCGCGAAGGCGCGACCAAAAGATCCCTATGCGGCCTTAAGGGAGTTTGCTGGAAAGTAGGCTATTGCGGCTGTACGCCCAGCGTTGAAAGCCATTCGGCCAATCGCGGATAATTGGGAGCGATTCTGTACAGATCTATGGCGGTGGATCGGGCCATCTCGGCGTTCTGCGCGAGTGCGTAGGCCAGTGACAACTGGTAGGTCGCGTCAGGATTGCGAGGGGCAAGGCGCAATGATGTGTTCAGCAATCCGATCGCGCGCTCAATGTCCTTCTTTCTGAGAGCAATCACTCCGAGAGCGTAGCTCGTATACGCCGTGGGTCCGACTTGCATTGCGCGTTCGAGGTAGGGAATGGCGCGGTCGGTTTCGTTGACGCTGAGGAGTGCGTGTGCGGCGAGACTGAGAGGACGCTCGCTCTGCGGGAAATTCCGAATGAGCCCATCGTATTCGCCAACCGCATCATCAATCTTTCCCATCGATTCGAAATAACTGGCAAGGTCTGCCTTGGCCTCTGCCCACTTTCTTCCGCCGCGTGAGACCATAAAGGCGAGGGAGTCCGTCTTGTCCGTCGGGGTGTATGTTCCGCGATAATCCTGCTGCTTGCTGAATGGAACAAAGGGCCAGCGAGTAGTCACGGTCCTCACTTCGTGGTATGCGATGCGTTCGTCGAAGGCGCTCAGGCTCATTCGTTTTTCGTATTCGGAAAACGGACGCAGTTTTTGGTAGTCTGCAGTCCTGAGTACCCCACTCGACCGGATCGCGTCGACATACGCCTGACCAAGTAATGCGTAGCCGTGCGAATTCGGGTGGACGTGCTCCAGCACTAAATCGTGACCCGCAATTCCATATTTCGCATTCTGCGCAAAAGTTTCTGCAACGGGCACGTAAAACGCGGAGTCGCGAAGTGCCACTCGCTTGACGATCGCATTGAATGCTTCGGGGGCGCGAAAGCGCACCACATCGAGATCGCGTGCGCGCGAAAACGCGTTCGCTGCGCCCAGGGAGTCGCCGGTTCCGAGCATCCGTGATGCTTGCTCGAACGCATTCATTGCCGGGCGAGCGGCATCTGCGTCCCCCGAAGTGAAAGAAAGCGGGGGCTGGTCCCTCAGGTTGCTGGCGAGGCTCCCGATAAAAACAGGAACTCCCGCCCTGTGGAATTTTCGGACGACGATCGAAAGATTTGTTTCAAACTGGCGGGTCCCGTTCACGAAAGTCTGGCCGCCAAGTGCGATGCGTTGATCGCGCGCCACATTCTCCATCCGGCTGGCGGAAGACCCGTCATCTCCGCGCCGGCCGGAAAACAGAGATAGCATCTGTTGCACCGAGTTTCTCAAGAGTCGCACGGTTTTCAGACGCTGAAGCTTGAGGTAAACGCGAATAAGCGGAGGATACGACCCCAGCGACTCGGTAGAGCCGATACCCAGAGCGCCGTAAAATTCGTTGTGCCCAGAGTAAATGAGAATTGCGTCCGGCTTCTGTTCGAGGATCTCATCGGCGAAATCCACAAGCGCGTAGCTGTTCGTCGCGGCGATACCGAGGTTTATGACTTCAACTGTGTCGGTTGGAAGGGCATCGCGCAGAGCGTCTGCGACGAATCGTGTAAACATCGCATTTGGCGGGTATGGAAAGCCGGCCGCTGAGGATTCTCCCAGTGCAAAAATTCTCAGTCCGTGAGCTGGTTTTTCCGCCAGGAACATGTCGTTCGGAGGGGTCGGCGGAAATTGTTCTGACGGAAAGAAACGGGTCGCGACATGTTCTGCCGGGGCGAGGTACCTCTCGTTGAAAACCTCGGGCGTCTCGAATAAGGCAATGGAGCCCCCGTAGTCGCCGATGCGGAGCCCGACCTCCAGCAGTGCGAGGAGAATGAAAGGGGTGAACAGCGCAAATAGCGCAAACACAATTCGTTTGCGACGGGACAGCGTGAGCGGCGGTAGCGCGGTTGACTGTGGGGCCGCTTGACGAACGCCGCCCTTCTTTCTGTTCGGCGGGGCCCCTGATTCTTTTTGCTTCAAAAAATTGTGTAGATAAAAGGTGCGAGCGCCGATCCCTGGGCAAGAACCAGAAGTCCGCCTACTGCGAGGAGCAGGCAGATGATAGGCAGAAGCCAAAGTTTCTTGCGGGCCCGCATGTACGCCCACAGCTCCCGCATAACAGAAAAGAACCCCATCCTATCGCCTCCTCAGAATTGCCGTTCCATACCTTTGACCTGGCTTTCAGCGTCAGTGGGAGCACGAGTGATCCAGTAACTCCCGCCGATTGGAGTGCGATGGATTGGGTTTTTTCCGAGCTTCCGCCGCAGCCAAGCGATCGGCGTAAAGACTACAAAGTAAAGGATGCCGAGAAACAGGGGCGAAGTAATCCGCGACATCGCCAATCCGAGTTTTGTCCACCCGGCCTCTATTGGGCCCAGGCGCTGAGGGAGAACCAGCGCGAGAAAAATAAAAATCAGCGCAACGATCCAAGCGACCCCGGATGCAAGAGGACGCCCTCGCCAGTGTGCGAGAAGGCTCACTACGGCGAAAGCCGCCGCAAGCGTCAGAGCAAACTTACGGCCTTCTTTTGCGGTCAGTCGCTCTGAATGTTCAGCGGCCATTTGTCATCAGGTAGGAGCGGTTGATCGGTTTTCTCCAGGATGCAGTTTCCAATGACCAGCGCATCGAGTCCCGTGCACATGAAGGTTCTATAAGCGTCTTCGGGGGTACATACGATGGGCTCGCCGCGAACGTTAAACGATGTATTTACGAGCACCGGACAGCCCGTAAGTCGTTCGAATTCCTTCAAAAGACGGAAGAATTTTCCATTGGACGGGTCGACTGTCTGAACCCGGGCAGAATAATCCAGGTGCGTTACCGCCGGGATGTCGGATCTTGGAACATTCAAACGTTCTATTCCCCACGCATTCTGGTCCGTAGGGGTTGGAAGCCGTCGTTGTTCCTTAACGGGCGCGACAATCAACATGTAGGGTGATTCAGTTTCAAGATCAAAAAACTCGCGGGCACGGTCAGCGAGCACGCTCGGGGCAAAGGGCCGGAAACCCTCGCGAAACTTGATCTTGAGATTTATCCGGGCCTGCATTGCGGGATTTCTGGGGTCGGCCAGGATGCTTCGCGCACCGAGTGCGCGAGGGCCGAACTCCATTCGGCCTTGAAACCATCCGACCACCTTGCCTTCGTTTAATCGCTGGGCAGTCCATGCAAGCAACGATTGGTCGTCCATACATTGATATTTGGCTCCGACCGCATCGAGCGCGGAAGCAATTTCGGAGTCAAAAAACTCTGGCCCCAGGTAGCCGCGTTCCATCCGGTCATCCGTGGACGGTGTGCGGGACACGCTGAAATACCGGTGGACGCCGAGGAACGCTGCGCCGAGAGCCCCCCCGGCGTCGCCAGCGGCCGGTTGAATCCAAACGTCAGTAAACGGGCTTTCGCGCACGACTCTACCGTTTGCAACTGCATTGAGCGCTACACCCCCGGCAAGGCATAATGCCCGTTCGCCTGTGCAGGAATGAGCCGTCTTTATCATTCGCAGCACAATCTCTTCCGTGGCATCCTGGATGCTGCGCGCTAGGTCCATTTCGCGCTGGGTCAGATCAGACTCCGGGGTTCTCGGAGGGCCATCGAATAGATCGGAGAAGGCCGGGTTGGTCATAGTGAGCCCCCCCATGTAGTCGAAGTATTTCTGATTCACCTTGAAAGAGCCGTCATCCTTCAAGTCGATCAAGTGTTCGTAGATATGCGACAGAAACCTTGGCTGCCCGTAAGGCGCGAGACCCATCAGCTTGTATTCCCCGGAGTTCACCTTGAAACCAGCATGGTAGGTGAAAGCGGAGTAGAGCAGCCCGAGAGAGTCAGGCCAGTGCATTTCCTGCAGGACGGTTAGGTCAGCGCCCTGTCCGCGTGCGATTGTCGCGGTGGCCCATTCGCCAACACCATCAATCGTCACTATGGCTGCGCTGTCGAACGGCGATGGGAAAAATGCGCTGGCAGCGTGAGACTCGTGGTGCTCGGCGAAAAGCACTCTACCTGAATAGTTGTTCAGCTCTTTTCGGATGTCGCGCTCCACAAACAAACGCTCTTTGGCCCATAACGGGGCGCTTTTTCGGAATGACCCGAAGCCGCTTGGCGCTATCGCGAGGTACGTTTCAAGGAGGCGATCAAACTTGAGCAGCGGTTTTTCATAGAACACGACTGCGTCGAGATCAGCCAGGGATTTCGAACCGGCCGATAGACAGAAAGCGACTGAGTTTCGTGGAAATGCCGGGTCACCCTTGATACGAGTGAACCGTTCCTCCTGTGCCGCTGCAACGATCTTGTCGTCGAGGAGGAGGCAAGCCGCGCTATCGTGATAATATCCCGAAATTCCAAGTACGGAGCGTGCGGCCACAGGGGGACTGGAGAGGAGATTGTTCGCAGCAAGGATAGCGTGATACGCGAATTCTACAGTATCACTATTGAGAGCCCAAATGCATATTGAGTTACAAGCCCGATTGTGAGGTGTCAGGGTGCAAAAAATCGGCGTCCCTCCGGAATTAACTCGAAGCGTGGTCATTTTGGCGCTCTGTGGTGCGGCGTTATTGCCTGCGCGGAACGCTGATGCACAGGCCAGAAGCGCCCGCTTCATCACGGTGACCGTCACAGACACCGCGGGATTGCCTCAGCCCAATGCGTTGGTAATGGTTTCGGGCACCTCGCTGCGGGCGACGACCGACATTACCGGTCGGGCGGTGGTCCGTAACGTGGACTGGGGTCCGCAGCAGATCACGGTGCGCAAGGTCGGCTTTCGGGAGGTTAGCGAACGCGTTGTCGTGCCCGCTGGGGGCTCTGCGAGCGCCACGGTTCAGCTTGAGAACGTGACCGTAGATATAGGGACTGTTGTGGTAAGGGATAAGAGCGCCAAGCCAGCGCGACTCGACGGCACGTCGCGACTTGACGAGTTTTACCGTCGGCGTGCTGGGGGCGGCGGGACGTTCATCACGCGCGAGGAAATCGACAAGCGCAATCCCGGCCGCGCGATGGACCTTTTTATGGGTATTGCTGGCATACGGCTGACCTACCGTGGAATGACCCCCCTTATTTCGTTTGCGCGCTGCAAGCAGGGGGTTGAGGTCTTTATTGACGGACAGCGCCTCAACGACGGGATTACCGAGCTTGCCGGAATCCATCCCAACCAGATCGAGGCAATCGAGATTTATCACGGCCTGGCCAGCGTTCCGCCACAGTTCGTGCCCAAGCCGGACGACTGCGCGGCAATCCTGATCTGGACACGGTACAACTAGGCCGAAGTGCCCCTCCGGCGAGGCTAACTAAGCCTTGCGCCCTCTTGGCCCCGACCGTATTGTTGACGAAAGCCGTATCCCCCTCCGCCCCCAACCCGGCGGACCATCGTCCTTTCCACCCTTCCATAATAGGAGAAACCGGGATTCCGAAGGGTTTGTCAGAAACACAGTTTGATATTTCGGCTCACATGCCGAAAAACAACCACCCAGTTTTGAGGTAACGTATGAACAGCACTGTACGAGTTAGACGGCTGCTGTCCGCAGCTCTGGTACTCGTCGCGTCGTTCGCAGGTGCAAAAGTGGCAGCAGCACAGACCACGATCACTGGCCGAGTCACAAACAGCCAGGGTGCACCAGTCGAAGGCGCGAATGTTTTCATCCAGCAGCTAAACGCCGGGACAGCCACTTCCGTAAACGGCACTTACACCTTTACGGTTTCTGAAGCGAATGCGCGGGGCCAGAACGTCACCGTTACGGCACGACGCATCGGATTTTCGCCTTCCAGTTCCGCAGTTGCGCTCAATCGCGGAACAGTCACACAGAACTTCACGCTCTCAGTCGATGTTCGTCGTCTTGACGAAGTCGTCGTGACGGGTGTGGCTGAAGCGACCTCGACGAAGAATCTTACGATCTCTGTCGGCAAGGTCAGCGAAGCACAGCTCAAGGAAGTTCCTGCTATTTCTCCTGCTACGGCGCTCGCGGGCAAGGTTGCCGGCGTTCGCGTTTCGTTCACGCAGGGACAGCCAGGAAGCACGCCAGCAATTCGCGTTCGTACTTCCACGAACCTCGGCGTAGGCGGCCAGTTTCCGCTCGTCCTGGTTGACGGCGTTATTACGAAGAACGGACTTGCCGACATCAACGGAAACGACATCGAGAGCATCGAAGTCCTGAAGGGTGCCGCTTCGGCGAACGCCTATGGATCAGACGCTGCGAATGGCGTTCTGTCCATCACCACCAAGCGTGGAAAGGGCGGACCGGAAAACAAGGTGACCTTCCTGACCCGTAACGAGTTTGGAGCTTCATCTGTTGAGCACTACGTTCCGCTTCTCGAGCAGCACCCGTTTGAAGTAAATGCGGACGGCAGCTTCAAGCTGACATCAGCCAACCAGCGCATCATCAAGGCCGATCGTTTCATCGACGCGGACTTTCCGGCTGGTACGTTCCGTGACCAGCTCCGGACCAATCTGCGCAGTGGCCAGTTCGTCACGAACTATGGTCAGGTTGCATTGCGTCGCGAGAACACAAACTTCTCGTCGTCGTTCAGCCGCGACACGGATCGTGGAATTCTTCCGTTCGTGAAGGGTTTCCGCCGCCAGAACCTGCGTCTCAACCTCGATCAGGGATTGTGGACCGGCGCGGACATGTCTGCTGCGGTCAGCTATGGTCTTTCCAACGATGACCAGACACCTGCGAGCAGATCGGGCTCAGGCTCGACTTTCTTTTCGCTGCTTCAGTCACCGCCGGATGTGGACCTGACGTATCCAAACGCGAAACCGACCTGCAACCGCGATGCGCCGACGGCTGCCGATTGTGGAACGCAGTACTCGGTCGTGTTGCCACCCGCTGCAACTGGTGGTACGTCACGCGGCAACCCGCTGTATGATCTTAAAAACCGCAGCTACAATGGTCGGCGCGAGCGGATCATTGGTTCATTCTCTGCGAGATACCGCCCAGTTCAGTTCAACTGGCTGAACCTCGATGCCAGCTATGGCACGGACCGGCTGAATTTCCGCGAGACCAGCTTCTTTGATCGTGGCTTGCTGAACACCGGCGCCACCGACAAGGAAACCCCGGGCACGGGCTCGCTCACGCTTAACACGAATAACAACACAGCATCCAATACCCAGGCAAACGCGACAACGAATTTCCAGCTTGGGCAGCTGCGTTCCACAACTCGCTTTACGTACCTGTACGAAGACGAGCGGAACAACAATTTCAACACCGGTTTCAGCAAGCTCCTGATTGGATCAGTTCCTGACCTACAGGCCGGTGATCCGGCTGTTGTGACCACGGGTTCATCCATTCAGGCCATCAAGACGATCAATGGATTTATCACCCAGAATTTCAATTTCAAAGATCGCTATCTGATGCAGCTGCTCGGCCGCCGAGATGGTTCTTCGTTGTTCGGCGCTGCGCACAGGTGGAATAACTTCTACGGAATCTCCGGAGCATGGAGAATTTCTGAAGACTTTACACTGCCGGGAATTCAGGATCTGAAGATTCGCGCTGCGCGCGGAACGGCAGGTCTGCGTCCCGGGTTTGAATATCAGTATGAGACGTACAGTGTCGCGGCCGGCCAGTTGTCGAAGGCGACAATCGGCAATAAGGATCTGCGTCCCGCTGTTCAGACCGAGAACGAGTTTGGTGTGAACGCGAGCTTCCTGGAGCGTTTCGACCTTGAGTTCGTCAAGTCGGATCGTCACACGGAAGGTGCGTTCCTTCAGATCCCACTGTCGCTTGCGCAGTCCGGCGGGTTCACGAGCCAGTGGCAGAATGCGGCGCGAATTGGTGGTCGTACGTTTGAGGGCACGCTCAATACGCGTGTTATCGATCGTCCGAACTTCAGCTACAACTTCACCCTGACCGCTGAGCGCTCGCGCCAGAAGATCGATCAGCTTGGACGCGCGCCTCTTCGTGCAGGCAGCACCTCGCAGGGCCAGAACGTGTTCTTCTATAAGAGTGGCGAGCAGCTTGGCGTCATTTACGGACAACGGTTCATCACAGACGTGAACCAGCTCAAGGACAACCCGGCGAACTCCGCCATCGATCTAAGTCTCTACACGACCAATGCACTTGGTCTGGTAGTGCTGAAGAGCGCGAAGGGAACGGCCGCCGAGCGTCCGATCGTTTATGTCGGCAGCGATGGCAAGAACGTTGTCAACATTGGAGACGTCAATCCTGACTACAGCTTCGGCTTCTCCAACACTGCTCACATGGGTGGATTCACGGTGTACGGGCTGCTGGATGGCACGCACGGTGGAAAGATTTACAACTTCACCAAGCAGTGGATGTTCCAGGACATGCGTCATGCGGCGTTGAGCCAGAAGGGTCGCCCGCAGGACCAGAAGGTTGCGCTCGATTTCTATCAGGTCGGTTTGTACAACGCCCTCGAGCCAAACAGCTACTTTGTGGAAGACGGTTCTTACGTGAAGCTGCGTGAGCTTTCCGTCAGCTACAACCTGGCGCAGGGACTGCTCAACAGCATGCCATTCATGGGCGCCGGCCGGAGCGTGAAGATTGCGCTTATTGGTCGTAACCTGAAGACATGGACCAAATATTCCGGATTCGATCCAGAAGCGAGCTCGAACGGTGACTTCAATTTCCGAATTGACGGCTTCCGCTACCCGAGCTTCCGCCAGTTGACTGGCCAGATCGAAGTCGGCTTCTAATCATGGAGCTAACTAAAATGAATTTTAAGAATCGGATTGTAGCCCTTGCAGGCGGCGTGGCACTTGTCACGCTTGCCGGGGCTTGCAATAAGGATCTAAACGTCACCAACCCGAACGCACCTGACGTAGCGCGTGCGATCAGCACGCCGGGCGACGTTCGGAACCTTCTTGGAAACTCGTACAACACCTGGTATATCGGCGCACACGGCGGTGGTCAGCCGCGCGGCGGCATCATGGTGGCAGTGATGGCGGATAACCTCACCATGGCGTTCGGAAATTTCGGAGCGCGCTTCAACGGTCAGGAACCCCGCCTCGCTTTCAACAACAGCTCGGCAGCCGATGATGGCAAAAACACCAGCATTCCGTGGGATGCCATGTACGGTGCACTTGGGGCAGCGAATGACGGCCTCAATGCCGTCAAGCGTGGAGTTGTCGTCGCGGTCTCTGCAGGCGCTACGGACGAAACTCCGCAGTTCCAGTCGCTTGCCTACATGGTTCAGGGACTTTCGCTCGGCTACCTTGGCCTGACCTTCGACCGCGCGTTCGTTGTGGATGAAGACACCCCACAGGGAACAGCGACACTGAAGCCGT
>JANLYJ010000406.1:0-9963 GCA_031365555.1 Gemmatimonadaceae bacterium
TGATTTCATTGTGTCAGTAACCGCTCCATGAGGATGTCTGTTTGTGCGTCCGAGCCCAGCTGGAACACGTGATGCCCAACGGGAACGAAGTCCCACTTTCTATAGAAGGCCTGCGCCCGGGCGTTTCGTTCCCATACACCGAGCCAGATAGTCTTGTGACCCGTGTACCGTGCTTCCTCAATACATGCCCGCATCAATTCGTTTCCGACTCCACGGCCCAACCACTCTTGTGAGACATAAAGTCGCACGAGCTCGATAGGCTTCATTCCCTTAACTGACGAATCTGGCTCGCCTTTGCGGACCTGCGCGTAACCGGCCGCGGAACCGTCGACTTCTGCAATAAAGAACATTGAAGCAGAATCACCAAGCTCGGCGGCCTGCTGTGCAGGACTGAACGCATCTGTCAGGTATGCAGCCATGTCTTCGGCGCTGTTCTCAGCTGCGAACGTCTCTACGAACGTGCGCGTACCAAGTTCAGTAACGAGCGCAGCGTCATCAACAGTCGCCCGCCGAACCGTTATGACTGGATTGTCGCTGTTCTTATGCACCTTTGTTCTTGTCGTCCCACAGCATTGGCTCCCACAGCTCGATCTTGTTTCCATCCGGATCCATAATCCAGGCAAACTTTCCATTCTCGGCCGAATCCGGTCCCCCGACGATTTCAACACCATCTGCGCGAAGCTGTTCGATCATTTCGACCAGGTTGTCTACGCGATAGTTGATCATGAATGAGGAGTCGCTTGGGCTGAACCATTTGCTGTCGTGCTTCGCGACCGTCCAAACAGTGAGACCCTTGTCTTCCGCGGTGTCATCCGGCCATCGGAGTATGGCCCCACCCCAGTCTTCCAGAGGCATGCCAAGGTGCTTCTTGTACCACTCTACCAAAGGAGCGCTGTCACCTTTGCTCTTCAGGAAAACGCCACCTACTCCGGTAACCTTCGCCATCGTTTCTCCTATGCTGGTTGGAGCGCATTTCAGTTTCTACAGCGGGCACTGCTAATAGTGCTTTCCAATAGCAACGCTGGTTAGACCTGGATGAGTTTCAGCCCGTCAGTTCCACGAATACGGACACTCCGAACAAATCGTCGCGCATGGTGATGCGGCGCGGTCGAACGTGGTGGCGTACCGCCACTACATGGTACAATATGCCCGCACCTTTTCCGCCGAGGTCGAGGTCCAAATCATCTCCCACGCGCGGGACGATTGGCATCTGAACTGTGCGAAGCAATTCTCCATTTGCATGCAGGACAATGTCACAGTCGATGGCATGGATGTTCTGAAACCAGTGGCTCATTGAATTATTGGACAGAGATTGGCGCAAAGTGGGCGTCCGGATTCATGAAGCATATCCATCCGTACGTGATCTGTCACGCCGCATTGGGGTTGCGCCGGACGTGAGCGAGCCGTTGTAGGGATTCCCCTGTAGGCGGGCTGGGGTTACCCGCACAAAAGATCAGCCGTTTCCGCCTAGGAAGAGATTTCTCACCTCGACATGATGTATGTGATGAGAGAATCTCTTTTGGTATTCCCGCAAACGGCGGAGTACGCGGTGAGGGCAGTTGCATTTATTGCATCTACTTATGGCGGCGCGCCAGTTCGAGTCAGGGACGTCGCACGCGCGACTGCCATTCCCGGCAACTACCTCTCGAAAATTCTCAATAATCTTGGGCGAGTTGGACTACTGCACTCCGTGCGTGGGCCTTCAGGAGGATTCTCGCTCGCCATTCCTCCTCAGCACATCTCTCTCGGCACCATTGTCGAAATCTTTTCGGGAGATGACCGGCAGCAGTGCATTCTGGGCGGGGGCCGTTGCGGAGAAAGGTCACAGTGCTCCGCCCACAAGCTGTGGCTTCCCGTTGCAACGCAAGTAAGAGAGTTCCTCGATAACACAACGATCGACCAGCTGGTAACCGTCCGTTCCCTAACAGAAGAGGTCTTACCCATATGAAGCACCTCAGGAATTTCCTGATTCTCACTCTTACGGCTGGCATCGCCGTCCTGAGTTCAACAGCCTGCAAGATGAGCAATGCGGATTCGCTCACCGTTGGGGACGCGGCGTCCAAAGTATATGTGGCGCCCGGCAAGCACGACGAATATTACGCTTTCCTGTCGGGCGGCTTCAGCGGGCAGATGGCTGTGTACGGCCTCCCGTCCGGACGTCTCCTACAGGTGATGTCGGTCTTCTCGCAGAATCCCGAGACAGGCTACGGATACAACGAAGAGACGAAGGCAATGCTGCAGACGACCCACGGACTGATACCCTGGGACGACACGCACCACCCGGAATTGTCACAGACTGACGGCGTACCGGACGGAAGGTGGCTGTTCATTAATGGAAACAACACACCGCGGGTCGCGCGAATTGATCTCGCGAATTTCGAGACAACTGAAATTCTAGAGATCCCGAATGCGGCTGGCGGCCACGCTTCGCCATTCACGACTCCTGACTCCAAGTACATAGTGAGCGCGACGCGCTTCAGTGTCCCCATCCCGAACACTGACGTTCCGATCAACAGCTACAAGGCAAACTTTCGCGGCACTCTCTCATTCATTAGAGCCGACCAGCCGGGAAAGATGGACATTGCATTTCAAATTCTCATGCCCGGATACAACTATGATCTTGGCCACGCAGGGAAGGGACCATCCGACGGGTGGTTCTTTTTCACGACGTACAACACAGAGCAGGCGTACACCAAGCTCGAGCTCAACGCCTCGCAGAACGACAAGGACTACATAGCGGCGGTCAACTACCGCGCAGCAGAAAAATGTGTTGCGGACGGAAAGGCCAAGACCTCGCCCTCGCAGTACATGCACAACACATTCAACGAGGCGTCGCGTGTCGCTTCATCGGAAATAAAACAAAGCGTACAGATGTTGGACCCGCGCGACTGCCCGGGAATCGTGTACCTGCTGCCAACTCCGAAATCACCACATGGAGTAGATGTTGACCCGACAGGTGAATACATCGTCGGCGGCGGAAAACTGGCGACAGTGATCCCTGTTCACTCCTATACAAAGTTCGCGAAAGCGATCGCCGACAAACAGTTCGACGGCGAAATGCAGGGAATTCCGATCCTGAAGTACAATGCCACGCTCGCGGGTGAAGTAAAGAACCCCGGACTTGGACCGCTGCACACTGAGTTCGACGGGAAGGGTTACGCGTACACGTCGATGTTCATCTCTTCAGAAGTAGTAAAGTGGAAGCTCGGAACCTGGGAAGTCGTTGACCGGATTCCGACCTACTATTCGATCGGGCACCTGATGATCCCCGGTGGTGATTCAAGAAAGCCGTGGGGCAAGTATCTCCTCGCCATGAACAAAATCACAAAGGATCGGTACCTCCCGACTGGGCCGGAGCTTTCGCAGTCGGCGCAGCTGATAGACATCAGCGGGCCAAAGATGAAGCTTCTTCTGGATTTCCCAACCATCGGCGAGCCCCACTACGCACAGGCAATTCCGGCGTCCCTGATAAAGGGCAACTCAAAGAAGCTGTACAGCCTTGCGGGTAACACCCATCCGGAAGTTTCGCGCAGCGAAGCTGCAACCGGCATCCGCAGAGCGGGAAAAGCTGTACACATCAAGATGATTGCAATCAGAAGTCACTTTACGCCGGACAACATCGAGGGAGTGCAGGTAGGCGATACCGTGTACTTCCACATCACGAATATCGAGCAGGACTGGGATATCATGCATGGATTCGCCCTCTTTGGTGCTCCGACTTCGGAGCTCATTCTCGGGCCGGGCGAGACGCGCACCATGAAGTGGGTTGCATCAAAGCCCGGCGTCTATCCGTTCTACTGCACGGATTTCTGTTCTGCGCTGCACCAGGAAATGCAGGGATACCTGCGGGTTTCGGCCCTGGGCTCCAGTGTTCCGCTATCTGTGAACACGAGTCCCCGCGCTGCAACGCAGGCCGCACGTGTGTCAAAGACACCTGTACTGGCAAACCATGGCGGGATGCGTGGAATGCCGGCGGCACAGTTGCCGGGAGGGCGGTAGCCAAAGGTGCAAGTGCGGCGGCCATAAGGCCGCCGCGCTTCTCCGGCTTCGCATATGAAAAAACTCCCTCGCCTGCTGCTCGCAAGCTCGTCGCTGCTTTTGGGTGCGATGTTTGTACTTCCGATCTGGTACATCGGTCTGGAAGCGCCGCAGTACCCTGAGGGAATCTCGCTCTACATCAAGCTGCGTTCGATAGTCGGTGGTGGAGAGTTCGATCTCGGAAAGGTGAACATGCTGAACCACTACATCGGCATGAAGGCAATCGATGCAGCCTCCATTCCCGAGCTTAAGCTGATGCCGTGGATTGTAGGCGCGCTGATGCTCACAGGCTTGCTGGCCGCGTGGAGTGGAAAGTACAAAGCACTCATCGCATGGGTAGTTGCATTCAGTGCAGCTGCGATCGCGGGTCTCATCGACTTTTATAGATGGGGCTATGACTACGGTCACAACCTCGCTCCTGATGCAATTATCAAGATTCCGGGAATGACCTATCAGCCGCCGCTCATAGGTACAAAACAGTTACTCAACTTCACGGCGCACTCGTGGCCTGCCCCCGGCGGAATCGCTGCAGGCATCGCACTTGGGCTTGCAGTACTGGCTGTTGTGCTCGCTCGTCCCGGAAGGCGATCAATTGCGCGCCACGCCTTCGTTCCGCTTTTGTACCTCATGGCTACTGCTTTGCCGGTCGCCGCGCAGTCGCCCGTACCTGACACAGTAGTTGTCTCCACGCACGGCACAATACGGTCTGTTACTGCCGCACTGTCGACGGTGCGCCGAGGGGGGACGGTAATTGTAATGCCGGGCGTTTACAGGGAGCCCATGATAGCTGTGGTGAACCCGGTAAAAATTGTCGGAAGGCCAGGGGCAATTCTGGACGGAGGAAATTCGCACCAGATCATGAGCGTAGGTGCGGATAGCGTGAGTATCCGTGGTCTTACTTTTCGAAATGTGGGTTCGAGCTATACGGAGGACCGTGCCGCCATCAAGGTGAGCGGGGCGCAGCATTGCGATATTCGCGGAAACACAATCGAGAAAGGCTTCTTCGGGATATATCTCGCGAAGGTTTCGGATTGCGCAATCGTTGGGAACAAGTTGAGCGCTGAAAACTCTGGAGAGACCTCGTCCGGCAACGGGATACACCTGTGGAGCTCACGCGAGATTCTGATCTCCGACAACTCGGTGAGCGGATTTCGCGACGGTATCTATTTCGAGTTCGTACACGCCAGCGATATCAGGCGAAACAAAAGCACCAACAACCTGCGCTACGGGCTTCACTTCATGTACTCGGACAGCTGCCGCTATACAGCCAATGAATTCCGCCGCAATCTTGCCGGAGTGGCGGTGATGTACACGAAGACTGTCACTATGGAGTCGAACACCTTTGCCGACAACTGGGGCAGCGCTTCATACGGTCTTCTTCTCAAGGAGATATCCGATGCAAAGCTTTACGCAAACACATTCTCGGGAAACACTGTTGGCATAGTGGCCGATGGCGCGGTCCGGATCGATGCGCGTGGCAATGATTTCCGGAATAACGGATGGGCGATCAGGCTGATGGCCAGCACATATGACGGTCATTTCACCAGCAACAATTTTACCGGCAATACCTTTGACGTCGGCGCGGATAGCGAAGACAACAGCAACGAATTCGCCGGAAATTATTTCGACTCGTACAGGGGATTCGATCGCAACAGGGACCGTACGGGCGACCTGCCACATTATCCCGTCAGACTCGTTTCACTCATCTCCGCGCGCTACCCGATGACAATGATTCTCATGCGAAGCCTTGTTCTCGACGTCCTCGACATGGCAGAGCGGGTGCTGCCGTCGCTCATACCCACGGCCGTGGTGGACAGGAGGCCCGCTATGCGTCCGGTGAAGCGATCGTGATCGAGATACGCGGACTTACCAAGGCGTTTGGAAAAGTCACAGTGCTGTCCAGCATCGATGCGATCTTTGCCGACGGACGTGTCACGGCGGTGCTGGGACCGAACGCCGCGGGCAAGACTACGCTACTCAAGACAATCCTCGGACTTACGCATGCGGATTCCGGTGAGATCATGATGGACGGCGTGGCGGTGGGTGATGATCCGATGTACAGATCAAGAATCGGCTACATGCCACAGCTTGCGAATTTTCCTGCAAACCTGAAGGGAAGAGAGTTGCTCGATATGCTCACGGCGCTGCGTAACCAGTCAAGCAAGCTGGACTGGCGCCTTGTTGATGCGTTTGGAATTACCGGGCATCTCAACAAACCGATCGGGACACTGTCGGGTGGTACACGCCAGAAATTGAATGCTGTGATAGCATTTCTGTTCCGGCCGGATCTCCTGATTCTGGATGAGCCGACGGCCGGTCTCGATCCAGTGGCAACTGGAGTACTGAAGGCGCATGTCGCCGAGGCCCGCGGCGAGGGAAAAACAATCCTTGTGACTTCACACATCATCAGCGAAGTCGAAGAGCTCGCTGACGATGTGCTGTTCATTCTGGAAGGGAAGGTTCGGTTCAGCGGGACAGTTGCTTCTCTCAAGGCCGGCACCAGTCAGCATACCCTAGAACGGGCCGTCGCAAAGCTGATGATGGATGTTGCCGCATGAGCGCAGTCACGCGGAGAATTTTCCAATACCAGGTGCGCGATGTCGGGCGGAGCCGGTGGGTGCTCGGCTATGCGGGATTCTTTCTGCTCTGTGCCGAGGGGCTGCTCCGGTTTTCCGGAGTGGACAGCAAGGCGCTGCTCGGACTGACGAACATTGTGTTGTTGATCGTCCCGTTCGTAACGATGGTTTTTACAACGATGTACGTGTACAGCAGCAGGGAATTCATCGAGGTAATGCTGGCGCAGCCCGTAAGGCGAAGGCAGTTGTACATGGGTATCCTGCTCGGGATGTGCGTGCCCCTTGTGCTCGCTGTGGTTGTCGGGCTTGGGGTTCCCCTCGCTCTTCACGTGACAGGCGACCCGGTTTTCGTTGCTCGTGCAACGACTCTCGTAGCCTGTGCCGCATTTCTTACAGTGATCACGACGGTTGCGGCCGTATGGATTGCGTTTTCGGTAACTGACCGGCTTCGCGGCCTGGCGATCGGGATTGGTGTATGGCTGCTGTTGTCCGTCGTATACGACGGTCTCGTGCTCGCGGTAATTACGGGATTGTCGGACTACCCGCTGGATAGGGCTGTATTGACACTCACTTTTCTCAATCCGCTGGACATGGTGAGGCTATTGATGCTGTTGCAGTTCGACGCTGCGGCACTCATGAGTTACACAGGTGTGCTGCTGCAGGAACTGTTTTCCGGAGTTTTTGGAGTGCTGTGCATTGGAGCAGCGCTGCTTTTCTGGACCATCGTGCCCGGGTGGATGGGTTACAGGGCATTTCGAGACAGGGATTTTTAACAGTGTTTTCAATCAAGGGGAATAACGTGAAAAACAGAATTACGTTCGGGCTCGCGGCCGCCGCATTGAGTCTCGCCGCGTGCAGTGGAGAAAAAAAGGAAAGTGAGGAATCAGCACCTGCAGCGGCCGTCACCGCGACGCCGGGAGTAGAGACACCTGATGCAGGACGCGAGGTAATTGTCGTAAAGATGTCTACCGAAGCGGATGGAACGAACCGGTTCAATCCCGCAGAACTCGAGGCACATCGGGGCGATGTACTCCGCTTCACACTCGGCATGGGCGTTCACAATGTGAATTTCCTGGCCGATTCGAACAGTGTAAAAACCGGTCTGCCTCCGGCGAGCCCGATGCTACAGCTTCCCGGCCAGACTTACGACATCAAGGTGACGATGGCCGAAGGAAAGTACTACTTCCAGTGTGACCCACATGCCGCACTTGGAATGCGGGGACGGCTGAAAGTCGAAGACTAGGACACTTCAGTGCGTCGTGCCGTGAATGAGAAGACCCGGTAAGAGCTGAAGCGGGTCAGTCACTTAGCCTGCCGGATGGTAAGTTGGGCATTCGCGTCCGCTTGAGCGCGGAGCGCGATGCCCGACCGCAGTGCGTGTACAGCAAGCCCTTTCACGTCTGTCACATCGGCTGACAGGTGCACTCCCGGTGCGAGATCCCGGTTGAGGCCCTCCTGCAAGTGTGCGCGTCCGTTGGCAATCACATCACCTACCGGCCATCTCGCGTGCGTCCTGAAAAATGTTCTCACATCATCATGCTTGAGCCATTCAAATCCGCTGACCAGACTATTCGCTGAGGCGACATCGTACTCCAGGTCTGGAACGAACAATTCACGCGACGCGGGATCGTAGACTGGTGTCCCGACAAAAAATATGTGTGCACGCGTCGTTCCTGTGAGTCGAAGCTCGAGAGCGAGCTTGCCTCCGCCAATTCCGAACAATCGCGCTTCCTTCACCGTCAATTTCTGACCGGCCCGCTCCACCGTTTTTCCGACGAGCTGCTCCTTTACCAGTTTCGTTGCGACGTCGTAACCAAGAATTGCCTCGAGCAAAACGTGGAGCCCGTCACCCACTGCCGCCGAGTCGAGGGGTGGAAGCGGAGCTCTCCCATCAACAGGACGGTTCCCAGTCAAAACTCTTGGAGAAGCCGAAAATCCGAGAGCTGTTACAAGAGTACGACGAGTGCCGAGGGATTTGCCCATCCTTACCGCAGTAGGATTGAGCGTAAGCCAAACATTGTCGGTGAGTTGAATCGGTTTTTGGAGCAGCAGCCACCATTGCTCGAATCGAGGACGAATGGCGACGGCAGCGACTTTTCCGTCAATGAATGAGCGCTTCTCTTCGAGCAGGCTTCGCGTGGCATCTGTCACGCGCGATGTCACGTCTATGCTCAAGACAGTTACGCGGCACTGATCGCGCTTGTCAGAGCTGAATGGTGCGACCCGTACAATTCGGGAACGGCCCCGGAGTTTCCAGTCGGAAGTGATGCGAAGCGGGACGGCAAGCTCGATCACAGCGCGCGGGCGTTCGTTGTCTATTCCGCAGGATGCACTGACTTCGGGAGCGAAGCGTGAGTCGTACCATCCTCTTCCGACATAGTGTACGACTGCTGTGATGTGCGCAGTCTGTCCGTCCAGCGCAACGCGAAATGGATCGCGCGAGGCTTCGAACGCGATGTGCATGCGTGGACGGTCAGGAACGGAAATCCTTTTGCTTATATCCCCGAATCGCGTCGGCACAGCCTTCTCCAGTGCTGCGATGACGGGCGCGAGATCATACGTCAGCGGAATGTCGAGCGTAGAGGTTGCAAGCGGGGGAACGCTATCCACGTCGGCTGTCATCGCCGGTGCCGGTGCGTCAACTCCCGGCCGATCACACCCGGCGAGAAGAAAGACAAGAATTGTTGCAGTGGCTGCTCTCAAGGAGCTCCCTCGCGCACGATGAATCTCGACTTGCTTGTTACGGGCAAATTTACGAGTTGTGCGCGGTGGGAATCAGGCCGAGCTGGAGCAGTTGATCGAGGAGTGGCCCAGCGAGGGCCGCCATTACAGGGATTTCAGCGTCAAACGCCGGCCGCGGCTGAAGATCGAAATGGCAGAGTGCGCCATATCCGCCAAGTGGTACACCGCAGTAGGCTATCGTTGCGCCCATTGCGACTCCAGCAGGAAGCCGAGGATCTGTTCGGGCGTCTTCGGATGTGAACGGAAGGTTTTCCCTGTGCAGGATCGAGCAGTATGCCTCGCTTAAGGGGAGGTCCGCTCCGATCTCGAGTTCGGGGTTCTCGCGATCGAACAGTTTAACATTCCGCAGCATCGGTTCGTCGAACCGGTAGATACCGGTGAATCGGTGCGGAACTCGCGCGTTCAGCTCACGGAGAAAAGCATGTACTCCGGATTCTTGCAGCGTCGAATTGAGCTGCTCTATAACATCCACCGAATCATTGAACATATGATCAATCTAGTCGCTTCCCCCGGCAACCAGACGCTGGTGAAAGTGCGATGCTCCCGGTTCTAACTGCCAGAAAGCGATTGCTAAGGGATTGCGGCGCGGACGGTCACTTCCTCGGCT
>JANLYJ010000049.1:0-2155 GCA_031365555.1 Gemmatimonadaceae bacterium
TCTCAATGATCCGAAGGGTTTCGGTATCGGCGCGCGACACATTACCGTTTCTACGGTCGGCGTTCTTCCGGGAATTGTTGCCCTGTCAAACCGTCCGGAGCAGTTCCGCCTCGCAATCTCAATTCACGCTCCAAACGACGAGCTGCGGCATGAACTTATGCCGATCAACACCAAGTATCCGCTCGGCGAAGTCATCGACGCTGCGAAACAGTTCGACCGTCGCGTAACGTTCGAGTATGTAATGCTCGGGGGAGTGAACGATCAGCCGGAGCACGCAGAGCAGCTCGCGGAGCTTGCACACGAGTGCAAGGCGTTTGTGAATCTCATTCCGCTGCACCCGGGTGGCGCCGGCGAATTCAATCCGACACTGATGCCGAAGATCATCACATTCTCCCGTCTGCTTCAGGCTGAGAATGTTGAAGTTGCAATCAGGAAAAGCCGCGGAATGGACATCGCCGCGGCGTGCGGCCAGCTACGGGTAGAAAGGCTGGGTCGGCGGACGCCAGTTGGCGCCAATTAGAACGGTCACGTCTACATAGCGGCTTGAATCAGGCCGCGATTCGACCCGCGCCCTGAAAGCTTTGCCAACAAGTGCCGCCCAGTCCGCATGACCTGATCGATTCAGCACGAGCGTCGAATCGCGCACATCGCGCGAAGTGCTGATGCCGACTACATCGAAGCCGCGGTCCCTAAGATAGATCGTCGCTCGCCGGCCAAGACCGCGGACTGTAGTGGCATTGATGATTTCGACCTTGATTCGAACATTGGCGGGCGCCATCGTCGCATCTTCCTGAATCGAACCGACAAGCGGAATCGCTGCGACAATGTCGCGCGTCTTCCAGTAGCGGTAACCCAGGTAGCCAAGTACGCCGAGCAGGACGAAAAGCAGGATGTAACGACCGATTTTCCGAGGGCGCCTTGGCCTCTCGGAAATCAGCGAAGGCTGTTCCACAATGCGACAGTTTCCGGAAAGATCGTATTCCCTTCTCTCACAGCCCAGTCAAGGCGAAAGCGAACAACCTGGCGAAACACAGCATCGAACGAGTGGGGCACCTGGCTCGCAAGGAAGAAGCGATCCTCTTTCGAGAACTTGCGTCCCGGCTCCAGATAGTCGGCCATGTACAGCGCTCGCCCGGTTGACTTCCAGTTTGGCGAGCCGACCGTGTGAAACCGAACGGCATCGAGAACTTCTTTCCGTTTCTCACCTTCCTGCTCCAGCCGAATCGCGGCAGCAGGGCCATGCAGCAAACCTTCCAGCGACGTCGAATCGCCGGTTATTTCCCGCAGCTCCTTTTCGGGCGCATCGCGGAGCGCGTCGTGCCACATACCGGCGTCTATCCATGCATTGGCTTCATCAGCGGGAAGACGCATGGCAGCACCCCACGCGCGGATAAGCGACGTGACGCGCTCGATGTGCGCGAGCCGCTTCTCACCCACCTGCGCCCAGACGGGCATCCCGGTTTTCTTGTTGATCTTCACGTGATCAAAGTATCACGTTGTCGATAAGGCGGGTTGTGCCGATTTTCGCAGCGACAATCGCAGCATCACCGGATTCCGCCTTTACCTTTGGCGCGAATGTCTTCGGATCAACAATGGCCAGATAGTCCAGCGCCGCGGATGGGACATCGGAGAACACACGCTTGCCCGCAGCGATCAGCATCTCCGCGTCTGCGCTGCCTCCCTTCATGAGAAGCTTTATCGTGTCAAGCGCACGGCTCAAAACGAGCGCGTCTCCTCTTTGAGATTCGTCCAGGTACCTGTTGCGGCTGGAAAGCGCGAGTCCATCCGGCTCACGCACCGTAGGCATCACAATCAGTTCGACCGGAAAGTTGAGCTCGGAGACAAGTGCCCTGATAACCGCGACCTGCTGAAGATCCTTTTGTCCGAATACCGCAACGTCCGGCCGCACGATATTGAAAAGCTTTGCGACAACGGTTGCCACTCCATCAAAATGTCCCGGGCGCGTCTTGCCTTCCCACCTGGATCCGATTTCCCCGACCGAAACAGTCACCGAAGGATGTTCAGAGTACATCTCCTCATCGGTCGGGGCGAACATGACGTCAACACCACGCTCTGCGGCCATCGCCGAGTCAGCTTCGATGTCACGCGGGTATTTCTTGAAGTCCTCGTTGGGTCCGAACTGCAGCGGGTTCAC
>JANLYJ010000474.1:0-3373 GCA_031365555.1 Gemmatimonadaceae bacterium
GGTGATCGTATCGATCTGCGCGAACATGTCGAGCTCGGTCGTAACACCGAAAAGGAGAGCTTCCTCGAGATTCGTCCGGTCGTTTACGTGCGCGTGCCCATCAAACAGTCCGGGCAGCAGAGTGTATCCAGCACCATCACAGGTGCGAGTTCCGACGGGCACACGAAGGTTCGCACCGACTTTTGTAATGAGAGTATCGCGTACGTATACGTCAGTTTGGGCAACCACCTTCTCGCCGTCGAACAGTCGCACGTTACGCAATACGAATGGAGCGCCCGTGCATGCCCGCGCTGGCATCTTTGACTGTGCCAGAACCTCGCAAGGCAAAGCCAGCAGGAGTGCAAATCGCCAGTATGCGGATAGCGGCATGCTCAAAGGTGGCACCATTCCACGGTATTTGGCAGGCGATGTATCTAAAAGGAAGTTTGCCTTCCGGGCGGGTTCGCACGTAGGGCACGTAATACACACATAGGACACATAGAACTGCTCCTAACACTACAACTGATTTGGGGGAACCGCAGGGACATTTAGATCCGAGTGCTGTTCCCCCATTTTTGCAACTCTACGTGTCCTGCATTGCTTTTCCTACGTGTCCTACGTGTAACCCCGCCCGGAGGGCAAACTTTCCGCTACGACTGGCGCCGAGACTACACGCGTCGCTTGGCTCCGAGCTCCTGATCCAACGCTTTCAGGATCTTCTCCGAGCGCCCCTGAATTTCCTTGTCCTTGAGCGTTCGCTCCGGATGCCGGAAGGTCAGACGCCAGGCCACGCTGCGGAATCCGTCCGCGATCCCCTTTCCACGAAATTCGTCAAAGACTTCCAGCCGCTCGAGCAGCTCACCCGCGTTCTTCCGGATGGACGCTTCCATCTTCTCCGCGACAATATTTTCAGGAACCAATAGAGCCAGGTCGACTTCAACCGCGGGCGTTACCGGCAAGCCGCGATACTTCATCCCGGCGGCCTTCACGGCTTCCGGTTTGAGCAGCATTTCGACGCCAAACGCGGGGCTCGCCCAGACCGGCGCATCAAGTGAAAGCTGCTGTACGCTTCCGACTCGCTCGCTATCTAACAGTATGTCCCAGAGAAAGCCGTGAGAGCTCACAACCAACGTGAGATTGGCACCCGGATATGCTGATGTAGCAATGACTTCCGCGAGTTCCTTCGCGTCCCACTGATCGTAGGCCGGAGGCTGGGGCTCGCTGAAATGGACTGGCCTTCTGAGCCCCATAATCACTGCAGCCACATCAATATTTTCGCTAGGCAATCCGTTCTCAGAAGCCTTTCCAAAAGTCGTCCCAATCTCGAACAGGCGGACGTTTCCGTTCATGTGCGCGAGGTTGTGCTCGGCCCTCCTCGAGAGCGACTCCAGGATGCTGCCGCGAAGATACGCCTCGTCCTCCGCCAACGGATTCGCAACCCGAATTGTGCTCATTCCGGACTCTTTGACGAATGGCATCGGACGCGCCTCGAACAGTCCGTGTGCGATCAGTGAATCGCGTACCCGGTTGGAAAGTGCAACGATCGGCGCGTCCGGAACCGTGCCCGGCCTGAATGGACGGATTTCATCGGGGATGTTGTCGTATCCGTAAAGGCGTGCGACTTCTTCGATGAGATCGGCGCATTCCGTCACGTCCGAACGCCAGCTTGGCGGCGTTACGCTGAATGCGGTTCCCTGCTTTTTCACTTCGAAGCCGAATGCAATAAGGCCGCTTTCGATTTGAGCAGCTGGAACGTCCACTCCTACAATCCGCCTGACTTCCGATCCTTCCAGCTGGATCGACTCGCGGGCCGAGCTTCCCGCATACACGTCAACGGCTGGGGACATTGGTGATCCGCCGGCAACAGCGACAATCATCTGCACTGCGTACTGAAGCAGGTGCGGAATAGCATCCACATCGACGCCGCGCTCGAACCGGTAGCTCGCATCAGTAGACAGCCCAAGCGCCCGGCGCGTCGCACGCACGCTCTTGGGATTGAAGGCGGCGACCTCGAGCAGGATGTCAGTTGTCTCATTCGTGACTTCGCTCTCGCGGCCGCCCATAACTCCCGCGATCGCCATCGGCGACGTGGCATCTGCGATGACGGTCACGTCGGGGTTGAGCGTGCGCTCCTTGCCATCGAGCGTTGTAATTTTCTCAGCCGCAGCTGCACGCCGCACTACAACCTGGCCGCCCTTGATCTTCCTGAGATCGAAGGCATGCATAGGCTGTCCGAAGCCCATGAGCATGTAGTTCGTGACGTCTACAACATTGTTGATCGAGCGACTTCCAGCGTCTTCCACTCTGCGCGCCAGCCATTCGGGACTCGGTCCAACTTTCACGCCGGTTACAATAGCAGCGGCATAGCGCGGAGCCCCGTCGGAATCATTCACCTGAATAACTGTGTTCCCGATGGAGGCGGTAACCTTGTTACTGGTTGCGAGAGTGACGGAAGCCGGCTTCGCACCTGGAATCTCGGGGCGACTCATTGGCTTGCCTGTCGCGGCTGCGATTTCACGAGCTATGCCTTCGTGCGAGAGCAGATCGGGCCTGTTCGGCAAAACATCTATGACAAGGCGCGTTCCGCCAACCGGCATGACATCGGTGAACTTCGAGCCAGGCGCAGCGTCGGTGTCGAGCTTGAGTATTCCTTCGTGATCCGTGCCCAAGTTGAGCTCGCGCGCCGAGCAGAGCATACCGTTGGATGTCTCGCCGCGAATTTTGCGCTTCTCAAGCTTGAGGCCACCGGGCAGGGTTGATCCAACAGGCGCGTACGGATAAGTCGCGCCCGCTTCGACGTTAGGTGCCCCGCAGACGACCGACACAGGCTCACCTGTTCCGGCGTCAACTGTGGTCAGGGTGAGATGGTCCGAGTTGGGATGCGGCACCGCGGTGAGGACCTTTGCAATCAGGATTTCATTCAGGTCTGATCGCAGGGGAACAACGTCTTCGACGGTGGCGCAGCGCATGGTGAGCAGCTCCGCCAGTTCTTTCGGCGACTGCTCGAATGGAACGAAAGCACGGAGCCATTCATAGGATGCATTCATGCGCCACCCCACTTCTGCTCGAGGAAGCGCATGTCGGAATCGTACAGCAGGCGGATGTCGGGGATCTCGTAACGGAGCATTGCGATGCGCGCGGGACCCATGCCGAACGCCCATCCGGAATATTTCGACGAGTCGATTCCGGCGCCGTCGAGAACACGCGGATGCACCATTCCGCTGCCCAGGATTTCCATCCAGCCCGAGCCTTTGCACGCGGCGCAGCCAGCACCTTTGCACAGTCCGCACTGCACGTCCATTTCGGCGGAAGGCTCCGTGAATGGGAAGAAGCTGGGACGGAAGCGCGTCTTCGTTGCTCCAAAGAAGCGGTTGGCGAACAGGTTGAGCGTCGC
>JANLYJ010000052.1:0-4225 GCA_031365555.1 Gemmatimonadaceae bacterium
GAATGACGCGACCAGGCCAAACTGCTGGGCGACATACTTCACGACAAACCGAAATGTCGTGATGTTATCTGCAGTCTTGAGTGCGTCAGCATAGCGGAAGTCGATTTCATGCTGGCCGTGGGCTACTTCATGGTGTGCCGCTTCAACCTCGAAACCCATCTGTTCCAGCACCTGAACTATTGCCCTGCGGGCATCCTCGCCAAGGTCGGCTGGGGCAAGGTCGAAGTATGAGCCCACATCATGCGTAATCGTGGACGCACCCCCGTCTGGTTTTGGTCGGAACATGAAGAACTCAGCTTCCATTCCCGCATTCATTGAGAATCCGGCCTTAGCCGCCTTCGCCACGGCGCGCTTGAGCGCACCGCGAGGGTCGCCCGCGAATGGGACACCGTCGGGGGTATTTATGTCGCATATCAGACGCGCGACTCGGTTTTCAGAGTCACCCCACGGGAATACGTGGAACGTGTCGAGGTCGGGAGCCAGCAGCATATCCGACTCTTCAATGCGAACGAACCCTTCTATTGATGAGCCGTCGAACATGATGTCGCCGGCAAGCGCCTTCTCAAACTGCGACGCGGGGATCTCGACATTCTTGTTGATTCCGAGAATGTCCGTGAATTGCAGTCTAAGGAATCGGACGTTGTTGCTCGCGGCGAGCTCGAGGATCTCTCTGGGGTTCGCGCCGGTCGTATCCGGTAGCGAAATGCGGGTTTTAGGCATTTTCAGGAAAGTACCGTCGACAAGCGAATTGTGCAAATATTACACAAAGTAAATGGCATTCCTTGCCTTTTGCGGCTACTTGGGCCATTTTTTGCGTTAATTCGTGCGTAAACTGCACGTTTTGTAAGTCACCTTTATTCTTGCCTATATGACCACCAGCGCCAGCAGCCGCAAAGACGCCATTCGGGAAATCACCGCGCGAGCCATTCGCATCCCGCCCGGACTCACCGACGAAGGCGTGCCTATCCCGACCTCGGAATACTTCGGCACCAATACCTTCGGCGCTCGCCAGATGCGAGATAAGCTGCCGAAGGATGTGTACGCGAGTCTTGTGGCGTCGATTCGTCAGGGCAAGAAACTCGACATAGCAGTTGCGCCTACAGTCGCACAGATCATAAAAGATTGGGCCATCTCCCGCGGCGTTACTCACTTCACACACTGGTTTCAGCCGCAGACAGGACTCACGGCTGAAAAGCATGACGCATTTTTCTCGTTCGACGACAATCGTCAGCCGATGGAGTCGTTCACTCCATCGCAGCTGATTCAGAGCGAGCCAGACGCATCCAGTTTCCCGTCCGGCGGCTTGCGCGCAACCTGGGAAGCACGCGGCTACACGGCTTGGAACCCCGCCAGTCCCGTATTCATTGTCGAGACAACCGGTGCGCGAACGCTCTGCATTCCATCTGTATTCATTGGATACAACGGCGAAGCGCTCGACGAAATGACGCCGCTGCTTCGCAGCTCCGACGTCCTTTCCGAAAAGGCGATTGAACTTCTTCAGCTCCTTGGAGACAAGTCTGTGCAGCGCGTGTACACTACTCTCGGCGCCGAGCAGGAATATTTCCTCATCGACAGAACGCACTTTGCAATGCGTCCGGATCTGGTAATGGGCGGACGCACATTGATTGGCGCGCCGCCTCCGCGTGGTCAGCAGCTTGAAGACCACTACTTCGGTGGGATTCCCGAGCGTGTGCAGGCCTGTATCTCGGAAGCAGAGTTCGAGCTTTATCGTCTTGGTGTTCCCATCACGACCCGGCACAATGAAGTCGCGCCATGTCAGTTCGAGATGGCACCGTACTTCGAAGAGACGGATATCGCTGTCGATCACAACCAGCTGGTGATGGCAACCCTGCGTCGTGTTGCGCTGCGACATGGACTGCAGGCAGTGATTCATGAAAAACCGTTTGCCGGTATCAATGGCTCCGGAAAACATTGCAACTGGTCGCTCTCAATTTCGTCGGACTCCAACGAGCTCGACGGATTCAATCTTCTGAAGCCGGGAACGACGCCACACCAGAACCTTCGTTTCCTCGTCTTTCTCGCAGCGGTTCTCAAGGGCGTGCACAAACACGCTGGCTTGCTCCGCGCGGGAATCGCTTCGTCGGGAAATGAGCACCGTCTCGGCGCCAACGAAGCGCCGCCGGCAATCATCTCTGTTTTCATGGGAGAAATGCTGACACGCGTCATCGAGGAGATCGCCACGGGTAAGACATCCGTAAGCGCTGAGCAGGAGATGATCAAGCTTGGCGTTGCGAAACTTCCCGAGATCCAGCGCGACAACACTGACCGGAATCGCACTTCGCCATTTGCCTTCACTGGATCGAAGTTCGAGTTCCGCGCGGTCGGATCATCCGCATCGATTGCATTCCCGGTGATGCTGCTTAACGCAGCGGTCGCCGAGGGAATCGATGAGATCACAGGAAAGCTGCGGGACGCAATCAAGAAGAGCGGCGAGATAGATAACGCCGTTCTCGAGGTTGTGCGCGAAGCATTCAAGGAGAGCACCCCCGTTCGCTTCGAGGGGAATAACTACTCCGATGAATGGGTGAAGGAAGCTGAGAAGCGCGGCCTGCTGAATCTTCGCCGCACTCCTGAAGCACTCGAGCAGCTCATAACGAAACAATCCCGGGCACTTTTTACCCGGCTCGGAATCCTCAGCAAGGAGGAGCTCGAGTCGCGCTTTCACATCCGCATCGAGCGTTATGTGAAAGACATGCTCATCGAGCTCCACACCATTCGCGAAATGGTGAACACGTTGATTCTCCCGGCGGCGTACGAGTACTCTGGCACGCTGGCCAGTGCTGCGGCACAGGGGAAGGCAGCCGGAATTTCCAGGCTTCCGCAGATCGAAGCGGCAAATCGTATTGGCGGGATGATCGAAGAGCTGGAAAAGAATCTGGGCGCGCTGGTCAAGGTGATCGACGCCGCCGAGGGAATGCATGATTCTCCGGAGAAGCAGGCTAAGCTGCTCACTTCTGAAGGCGCCGACAGGATGCAGGCAGTGCGCGATTGCTGCGATGCCTTGGAAGTTTCGGTAAGTGACGAAGTTTGGCCGCTTCCGAAGTATCGGGAAATGCTCTTTCCGGTATAGCGGCCCAAGTGCGGATGACGTGGCGGTCTTGTAGCTTTACGCCATGACTTCCCCATCAACAGAATTAACAAAATGTCCCGTCTGCGACGAGCCCGCGACGGGACGTTTTTGCGCAAACTGCGGTGCAACGTTGGCAAAGGTATCCTGCGCTGAATGCGGTGCGCCGCTCAGCCCGGGCGCGCTCTTTTGCCATCGTTGCGGCAAGCGAGTTGGACGTGGTTCGGAGGTTCCCGCCCCTCAGGAATCTTCGATCCTGGTTCCGGGGCGCAAGGAAAAGCAGTCGCTAATTCCGTGGGCTATTGCTGCTGTTGCACTGGTTGCCGCGTTGGCCACGTTGGCTGGCCGCGGCTTCAACACGTCGCGCGGCAGTACGCTCGACGCACCGCAAAATGCGCTGCCGCAGGCCGGACTCGATGATCGCGCAGCCGCAAACCCTGCGGATCCAAACGTCCGTGGTCCCGATATCTCCTCACTTTCGCCGCAGGAACGCGCAGACCGGCTGTACACGCGCGTGATGATTTTGAACAGTGAAGGTAAGGCCGACAGCGTTCAATTCTTTGCACCAATGGCACTGGTCGCATACCAGATGCTTGAGCCGCTCAATGCCGATCAGAGATATGACATGGGCCGGATTGCAGAAGTCTCAGGCCAGATGGATGTCGCACGTGCGCAGGCAGACACCATTTTGAAAAACGCTCCCACGCACCTGCTTGGCTTGATCCTCGCTGCGCGCGCGGCGGAGCTGCTGTCGCAGCCAACGCAGAAATCAGAATACACGCGCCGCCTCGTCGCTGCGGAAAAGAGCGAACTGGCAACGAAGAAACCGGAATACGAACGACACGAAGACGACATCAAGCGCGCGCTCGCCGACGCGCGCACTGTCGCTACCAAACGCTAAAATGACAACCATACATCTGGCACACAGCCCCGATTCGGACGACGCATTCATGTTCTACGCGTTGGCAAACGACAAGATCGACACTGAAGGGATCACCTATGTCCACGAGCTGCAGGACATCCAGTCACTCAACGAACGGGCTATGCGCGGTGAGCTCGACGTGACTGCCGTTTCCATTCACGCCTATGCGTATCTCTCGGACAAGTATGCGCTCCTGCAGCACGGTGCCTCGATGG
>JANLYJ010000059.1:0-2659 GCA_031365555.1 Gemmatimonadaceae bacterium
GGAGAGAGCGAAAAGAGAAACGAGCTGCGCGCTATCAGGTAAACGCCGGCGGTAACCATCGTTGCAGCATGGATAAGCGCTGAGACAGGCGTTGGGCCGGCCATTGCATCAGGCAGCCAAATATAGAGCGGAATCTGCGCGCTTTTGCCGGTGCACCCCAGGAACATGAACAGGCAGATCGTCGTTACAACCGCAGCTCCGATTGGCAGCGCAGCCGTGGCCGCTGCAACACCTACAAAATCCAGCGACTTGAAATTCACGTACAACAGAAACATCGCGATCAGGAATCCGAAGTCACCGATTCGGTTGACAATGAAAGCCTTCTTCCCGGCGTCGGCATTGGCCTTGTCCGAGAACCAGAAGCCAATCAGCAGGTAGGAGCAGAGTCCGACTCCTTCCCAACCCACAAACAGCACAGGATAGTTGGCGCCGAGCACCAGGACCAGCATGAAGAACACAAAGAGATTCAGGTACGCGAAGTAACGCGGATATCCCGGATCATCCTGCATGTAACCGACGCTGAAAATATGAATCAGGCTTCCGACGCCCGTTATGACCAGCACCATCAGCATGGAAAGCTGATCGAGCTGGAAAGCGGCATCGATGCTCAGTTCTCCAACGGGCATCCAGCTGAAGTACCGCTGAATGAACGGATCGTGAATTTCCAGCCCGGTCATCGCGCGGAACATCATGAACGCAAGAGCGAAGGACGCGAGCAGTACTCCCGGCCCGACGATGCTTACTATAGAAGCGTATCTGTGCCGCTTGACGGCATGGTGATCGTCCCCGTGCGCCCCGGCCTGCTCTGCGTGCGAAATAGCCGCAGCATCGTGGGTTCCATGCGCGCCGTGCTCGCCGCCTGGATCACGCGGGCCAATTTCGGCGGCACTGAAAAGCGAGAGCGCCCCGTTGATCAGGAAGCCAAGCAGCGGCAGAAGTGGCAGCAGCCACAACCACTGGGCGGCAGTGTTTTGAAGAGGATGCACAGTCGTGACTGCGTGCTGAAGAAGCATCATCCTCTCAGCAGGTTGATGTTCCGGAGGTCAACCGACTGCCGGTGACGATAGATGGCAATGATGATCGCAAGTCCAACCGCTGCTTCTGCTGCTGCTACCGTCATGACGAAAACGACGAACACCTGGCCTGACGCGCCGTAAACACGCGACAGCGCAACGAAGGTAAGGTTCACCGCGTTGAGCATAAGCTCGACGCACATGAAGATGATGATCGCGTTCCTGCGCGTCAAAACGCCGATAACCCCGATTGTGAAAAGCGCCGCGGACAGCGCGAGTGATTCAGCGAGCATCGCGTTCCCTCCGGCGGCCAAGGACAACAGCGCCAGTGATTGCAACGAGTAGAAGAACGCTCGTGAGCTCAAAAGCGAGCAGGTAGTCCGTGAAAAGCGGACGTGATATGGATCCGATCGCGCCGTACTTCTCGAGCTGCGCCCCTGAACTGTTCGCTGGGACCACAAGTTCGCGCGGGATCTTGGCACCGGCGAGCATTCCAACTTCAGCGAGCAGTATCAGGCCGAGAGCCGCTCCGCCGAGCTTTCCCCACTTCGGACGTGCATCCATGATCTCACTGGGATGACCCAGGTTGAGAAGCATCACGACGAAAAGGAAGACCACCATGATCGCGCCCGCATAAACGAGAATCTGAATCGCACCGATGAATGGAGCGTCCAGCATCACGTAGAGCGCAGCGAGCGAGAACATTGTATTCACGAGCCAGAGCGCCGCCGCAACGGGACTCTTCCGCGTGACGAACGTAATCGCCGACGCGAGTGCAATCACGCCGAAGAGATAAAAATGGAAGTTGTAAATGAGCGGATAATTATCCTGCATCTACTGTCCTTTCGGGTCTTCCGGGTCCCACATCTCGCTCACCGGATGTGTCTGTGCCATCAGGCGCTCGAGGTCGTAAACGAATCCGTCCCGGCTGTACTCGGCGTTTTCGTAGTGACGGCCCACGTGAATCGCTTCCTCGGGACAAACTTCCTGGCAATAGCCGCAGAAGATGCAGCGGAATTCGTCGATCTCGAAAATCAGCGGATAACGATTTCCCTTTTCATCCTCACCCGGAACGAGCTTGATGCAGTTGGGCGGACACACAGTCGGGCACAGTCCGCACGCTACACACTTGGCTTTACCGTCTTCTGTGGTAAGCATGCGATGCGTACCGCGCCAGCGCGGCGAGATCTGCCATTTTTCTTCAGGGTACTGAACGGTGACCTTGTGCGGATTGACCATGTGCTTGAAAGTCACCGCCATACCCTTGAGGGTGGAGCGGAGATAACTCGCCTGGTCAATTGGCCGATCGAGCACCTTCACATTGATTGGCATCAGACCTGGCCCTCTGTAGCCAGCGGTGGGCGCGAGCGCGCGCGCAGCTTGTCGACGTTCTTCTTGTCCATACGTCCGTATGCAGGACTGATGATTCGTCCACGATCCAGAACAGAAGCAAGCAGGACTACGATGATAAGGTTCACAGCTCCAAGAATTGCAGAGTGCATCGCACCGTAATGGATGCCTGCTGCATCAAGTGCAAGGATCACTATTGCCATTACGACGATGTATCCCAGGGCGGCAGGCAGCATGATCTTCCATCCGAGCGACATAAGCTGGTCGTAACGGAAGCGCGGCAGCGTCCAGCGGAC
>JANLYJ010000056.1:0-1930 GCA_031365555.1 Gemmatimonadaceae bacterium
CTGCGTGTCAGCGTCATGCCAGGCGGCTGCAGCGGCTTCAAGTACAATCTTGTAATTGAAGATCGCAGCGCTGAAGATGATCTCGTTATCGATTATGAAGGCTTCAAGGTTTTCGTAGATCCGTTTTCGGTGCAGTACCTGAATGGGATCACGATCGACTATGTAACGTCGATGCAGGGCTCCGGCTTCACGTTCAAGAACCCGAACGCGACTGGCGGTTGCGGATGCGGCAGCTCGTTTACGGCTTAAAAACCTGACAACTTCAATCTCTTATACGAGGGCAGTGCAATGAAATCATCATTCACTGCCCTCGATTTGTTTGTGCTCGTGGCGTATCTCGCTGGCACCACGGTGCTCGGCGTCTGGCTGGGGCGCGACCAGAAGGATTCAAAGGACTATTTCGTCGCCGGGAACAAGATTCCCTGGTGGGCGATTCTCTTCTCTGTCGTCGCTACCGAAACAAGCGCGCTCACGTTCATCAGCATTCCGGGTCTCGCTTACACAACGAACCTTGGATTCCTGCAGATCGCCGCCGGTTACCTGATTGGACGCATCATCGTTTCCTACACGCTGCTTCCCCGCTACTACCAGGGAGAGCTTGTAACGGCGTACGCACTCCTGGAAACACGGTTCGGCGTTGCGACGCGCCGATTCGCATCTGTGATTTTCATGGTGACACGGGCCTTCGCTGACTCAGTGCGTGTCTTCGCGACTGCAATTCCCATCGCACTTATCATTGGACCGTCAGTGCCGCAGCAGTACGTAATGCCCGCTGCGATTCTTATCCTCGGCATCCTTACCCTGCTCTACACCTACCACGGCGGAATGCGCGCAGTGGTATGGACCGATGTTCTCCAGACCTGCGTGTACCTGCTCGGTGGAATTCTCGCGGTGGTGCTGATTGGCCGAGGCGTGAATGGCGGATGGGGAGAGATTTTCAACCATGCGTCGGCGGCCGGTAAGCTCCAGGTGTTCGATGTGTATTTCGGATTCGACAAGGCGCAGACGCTGTTCGCGGGACTGATCGGAGGCGCGTTCCTCTCGATGGCCTCACATGGCGCCGACCAGGTGATCGTGCAGCGGCTGCTTGCAGCATCCAGTCTCAAGGATGCGCGAAAGGCATTGATTGGAAGTGGTATCGCCGTCTTCGCCCAGTTCACGCTCTTCCTCATGATCGGAATTGGGCTGTACACCTTCTATGCAGGCAAGACTTTCGGTGTACCCGATTCGATATTCCCGACATTCGTGGTCGAAAACATGCCCGCCGGACTTCGCGGGTTGATTGTCGCAGCAGTGCTGGCCGCAACAATGAGCGCGCATTCAGGGGCGATCAATTCACTTGCGGCAGCAACAACGCACGACATCTACCTCCCGATCACCGGGCGCAGCGCCAGTGACAAACGCACACTCAAGATGGCGAAGCTGTTCACGCTCTTCTGGGGAACGATTCTCCTCATTGCCGCACTTCTCTACAAGCAGCAAGGAACACCCGTGGTCGTTGTAGCGTTGTCCATCGCTTCCTTCACCTATGGAGCGCTGCTCGGCGGATTTTTCCTCGGCATACTCTGGCAGCGCGCAATTCAGCGCGACGCCATTACCGGAATGGCTGTTGGGATTGCCATGATGAGCTTCGTTGTGTTTGCAAAGCAGTTGATTCCGGTCTTTCCGTCGATCAACGGCACGCTCACGACGTTCTCGCACATCGCCTGGCCCTGGTACGTTCTCATTGGAACGTCGGCCACGATGATCATTGGAATACTTTCATCCTTTAGTCACTTGAATACACGACAGGGACAGGTGTGAGCGGAATTGTAATTGGCGTAGATGGTGGCGGAACGCGCACGCGCGTCATCGTTGCAGACAGTACAGGAAATGAGCTGGCCACTGCAGAAGGATCAGGATCAGCCGTTCTTCCCGGACTTGCAGATCG
>JANLYJ010000061.1:0-4946 GCA_031365555.1 Gemmatimonadaceae bacterium
TGAGAGAGCCGAAGAAGACCATCGACGAACTCATCAAGGAAACGTCGGCGAAAGTCGGCGAGAACATCCAGGTGAGAAGGTTCGTCCGCTTCCAGCTGGGAGAGGAGTAACGAATCGTGCCGAAGCTAGCTTACCCACGAATTTTGCTGAAGCTGTCAGGCGAGGCACTCGCGGGTGAGCGAGGCTCCGGCTTCGATTTCGACATCATCTCGCGCATTGCCGACGAGATAAAAGATGTGGCCGACATGGGTTGTAGTGTCGGCCTCGTCATAGGTGGCGGCAACATGGTGCGTGGTGCCCAGATCGCGCAGCTGGGAATGGACCGCGTAAGCGCGGATTACATGGGAATGCTCGGCACTGTGATCAACGCTCTCGCAATGCAGGACGTGCTCGAGCGGCGGAACATTGAAACGCGTGTCATGACTGCGCTGAACATGTCAGAGATCGCGGAGCCATTCATTCGCCGGCGCGCAATGCGGCACTTCGAGAAGGGTCGCACTGTCATATTCGCTGCAGGAACCGGCAATCCTTACTTCTCCACCGATACGGCTGCAGCACTGAGAGCGATTCAGGTGAAGGCGAACATCATCATCAAGGCAACAAGCGTTGACGGTGTCTACTCGGCCGATCCGAAGAAGGATTCCAAGGCGAAGATGTTCAAGACAATCAGCTATTCCGATGTGATCCAGAAAGAGCTGAAAGTGATGGACCACACAGCTATTACGCTTTGCAAAGAGAACAAGCTTCCAATCCTGGTTCTAAACATTCACAAACATGGAGCCATTGCGCGCGCTGTTAAGGGCGAGCGCATTGGAACAATGGTACAATGAGCAAGGTTCAGGAAACGATCCCCGATATCACCAAGGATGCGCGCTCCGGAATGGAGAAAGCACTGGAGAGCTCCAAGCGCGAGCTTGGATCGATCCGGAGCGGCAAGGCATCGCCCAGCATGCTCGATACGATTCGCGTCGATGCTTACGGCAGCCAGGTTCCGCTCTCTCAGGTAGCCAGTGTGTCGGCACCGGAGCCGCGGATGCTGATGATCACCCCGTGGGATAAAGGCCTGACGTCCGCGATCGAAAAGGCTGTTCGCGAGTCAGACCTGGGTCTCAATCCGCAGACACAGAGCGGAGCGATTCGTGTTCCTCTTCCAGCGCTCAATGAAGAGCGTCGCAAGGAGCTCGTGAAGGTTCTTCACAAGCTCACAGAAGAAGGACGCATAGGCGTTCGGCATGCGAGAACTTCTGCGCGCGATCGACTGAAGGCACTCAAGAATGTTTCAGAAGACGACGTGAAGCACGCAGAAAAGGATCTGCAGAAGCTGCACGACGACTACATCGGAAAAGTTGACGCGCTCCTCAAGGCGAAAGAAGCTGAAATAATGGAAGTCTAGGTCGTGTCAGAACTGACACGACGTACACTGTTCGCCGTAGTCGCGGCGCCGCTCGGCATACTCATTGTCTGGCTGGGCGGTGCACCCCTCGCCACCATGCTCGGCGTGATCGCCGCACTCGGCGCGTGGGAAATTCAGCGCATGGCCACCGCAAATGGCGTCGAGCCGCTCATGCCTGTCGGCATTGTATCGGCCGGCCTGATTCCTATCGCAGTGCATGGCTATCAGCTCGGTGTGTTCAATCTTTCGCTCACCGCCGGCGTCGTGCTTTTTCTCATTCTGCTCGCGAGCGCAATCTGGCTGAGGGGGCCTTCGCGCAGGCCGATCAATTCGGTCGCGCTGACAGCGCTCGGCGCATTGTATCCCGGAACGATCGCGTACATCTATGTACTGCGGCATCATCCGTACACGATTACACGCGGCGCGGGCACGGCACTTGTCGCCATGCCCATTCTTTTGACATGGGCAACTGATACTGGTGCCTACTTCGTCGGAAAAGCGATTGGAAAGAACAAACTCATCCCCTCGGTAAGCCCGGGCAAATCTATCGAAGGGGCAGTCGGCGGACTCGTGCTCACAGTGATCATCTCTGTGCTGTACGCCAGGTTCGTGCTGCGTCCCTATGCAGATCTCGGACTGACTGTGACCAACGCGATCTTGTTTGGACTGGTCGTGAGCGTGACTGCGCAGGTAGGAGATCTCGTCGCTTCGCTCATGAAACGGGACGCTGGAGTCAAGGATTCGTCGAAAATTCTTCCAGGGCACGGCGGAATTGTGGATCGTTTCGACAGCCTCTTCTTTGTAATGCCCGTCGCGTATCTGCTGCTGAACAGACTGCTCGTCGTCGCGCCGTAACGAGCGTCCAGGTGCAAAGGCGGGGAATTGCGCTGCTCGGTTCGACCGGGTCGATAGGCACGACAGCGCTGCGCGTGATCGCGCGACAGAAAGCGCGCTTCTCGGTATCGGCGCTTACAGCCTACAACAATGCGCCGCTGCTGCATGAGCAGGAGAAAGAGTTCGCGCCTTCGTTCGTGGGGATAGTTAATCCCGGCGAGGCGTCATCCAACGGCTGGCGAGTGGGCGCGGAGTGCCTGATCGAAGCGGCGACCCGACCCGATGCTGATATCGTCCTTAACGCGATAGTTGGAGCGGCTGGCCTCGACGCCACTATCGCAGCGCTCAAAGCAGGCAAGCGAGTTGCACTCGCGAACAAGGAAACGCTAGTAATTGCGGGAGAGCTTGTCGCGGCTGCATGTCGCGTAGGTGGTGGAGAGATTGTGCCGGTGGACAGTGAACATTCTGCCATCCTTCAGTGTATTGCTGGCCGGCCGATCGAGTCGATTCGCCGGGTGATACTCACTGCATCTGGTGGTCCCTTCCGCGGCTGGTCGCGCGACCAGCTTGCGAATGTGACCGTCGCCGAAGCCCTCAAGCATCCGACCTGGAAGATGGGACGAAAGATCAGTGTGGATAGCGCAACTCTCGCGAACAAGGCGCTCGAAGTGATCGAAGCACATTTTCTCTTCGGGCTCCCGTACGACAAGATCGAAGTCGTGGTGCATCCGCAGAGCATCATTCATTCTTTCGTGGAGTTCGTGGACGGCAGCGTGATTGCACAGATGAGCGTGCCCACGATGGAGCTTCCGGTTCTGTACGCGCTAACGCATCCGGAAAGAGTGGTAGACGACGGTGTACCGTCGTTCAACCCTGTTGAGGTTTCTCCGATGACGTTCGAGACGGCGGCGCATGACCAGTTTCCCGCGTTGCAGCTCGGAATTAGTGCGGGTCGCACAGGTGGCGCTGCGCCTGCTGTTTTCAATGCCGCGAACGAATGCGCCGTAGCGCGCTTTCTCGCAGGTAAAATCGGTTTCGCGGACATTCCGCGTGCAATCGAATCGTCGCTCGGAAAACTGAGCGGACTTCCAAGTGCGACACGCGATGATCTGCTCGCAGCAGACGCCAGTGCGCGAAGGCATGTAGAGGAAATGTTCAAATGCTAGCATGGATCGCCCCGCTCGTCGTTTTCGGCATTGTTGTTTTCGTGCACGAGCTTGGACACTTTCTGGCTGCGAAGGCAGTCGGTGTCTACGCACCCCGCTTTTCGATTGGCTTCGGCAAGACTCTCTGGAAGAAGCGGCGCGGCGAAACTGAGTATGTGATCGCGGCACTCCCGCTCGGCGGATACGTGCGGCTCGCATCCAAGGAAGACGAGGCTACTGCATTCCTGGAGGGGGGAAGCGAAAACAGCGCCGTACATGCGTCAGCGAAGGACGATTTCGATCCGGAAGCGATGATTCCCTTTGGACCGAAACCGATTCCGGAGAACAGGTGGATGGAGTCGCAGCCGCTGTGGGGTAAGCTGCTGATCATGCTCGCCGGCGTCACGATGAACCTGATTCTTGGCTACGTGGTACTGACGGGAATGTTCATCGGCTACGGAAAGCCGTATCTGTCGACTCGCGCCGATTCGCTTATCGCCAATAGGCCAGCGGCACAGGCAGGAATGCGTGCGGGTGACAGTATTGTCACTGTAAATGGGAAGCCGCTCAAGGACTGGGAGTCACTGCTCAATCAGGTGGGTGGATCTGCAGGAGTGCCGCTGACCCTCGGCGTAATTCGCGATGGTGCGCAGCAGCAGCTGACAGTCACGCCGCTCGCGGAAGAAGCGGTCAATCCGGAGACGGGAAAAAAAGAAAAAGTCGGCAGAATTGGAATCCTTGGACGCACCGGAACTACGAGGGTTCCGATTGGCGAAGCACTGGCATCAGGTGCAGCAGCAACTGCCAACATGGCGACCAGTGTTGTAACGTCACTTAAGCAGCTCGCAACCCGTCAGGTGAGCGCGAAGGAGCTTGGTGGGCCTATCGCGATTGCACAGGCCTCAGTCCAGGCGGCGCGAGGCGGATTCGAGCCGCTGCTGCTGCTCATCGCGTTCATCAGCATCAACCTCGCGGTATTCAACCTGCTGCCGATTCCGGTCCTGGATGGTGGCCAGATTCTGATCATGCTGCTTGAGTCGGCTAAGGGGAGCCCGTTCAGTGTGAGAACGCGCGAATACATACTCAAGGTTGGACTCGGTGTAATTCTCCTTCTCGTTGCACTCGTCATGTACAACGATTTACGCCGGCTTGTAACGTCCCTTTTTGGAGTTTAAAGATCACAGTGTTGGCTCCTGCGACGATTGAATTGTAGGGGAAGGGGAGACCGGTGAGACCGGTGAGGAGATCGACCGGTTGAATCGGCGGATGCCTGACCTTAGAGGGACGGAATTGAAGTTGAACAGCAAACCGCGTTCAAGTTGAGACAGGCGTAAGTAGGTGAGAAGTTGGGCCTCGTGGACTGGCAGTATTTTTTCAACGGCCTTTAGTTCGACGACGACGGCTTTATCGATGAGGAAGTCGAGTTTGTAGGCGCGGACGAGCGTTATTGACTTGTAGACCAGTGGCAGCGGCACTTGGCGTTCGAAGTAGACGCCGAGATCAGTTAGCTCATAGCACAGGCACTCTTCGTAAGTGGATTCCAACAGCCCGGGTCCGAGCAGCCGATACACCTC